>NZ_JBINJD010000252.1:0-4703 GCF_043951915.1 Alienimonas sp. DA493
GCCTCGGCTCGCGTCTCGGGCTGCCGTCGTACGTGGGCCGGCCGCCTCGGCGGAGGAGCGGCGCCCCACGAGAAACCGCCCGGCCGCCCCGCCGCGTCCTGACGTGCAGGAACGGGGCGGGGCGACCGGGCGGTCGGGGGAGCGGCCGGCGGACCCGGTCCGGGCCGCCGCGGAACGATTCTTCTCCAGGTTCGACACGCCTGTCGCTCGTGTCGGCGTGGGCCGTTCCCGAGACGTCCCGAAGGGGTCCCGGAGAACGGGGAACGCCCCGCCGCGGCCTGTCACACCGGCCGGCCGTTCCCCCCGCGGTCCCGCGGCGCCGGGCGCCTCGGGGTGACGGGGCGGAGATCGGACCCCGCCCCCGCGGCGCCTCGCTCAAGCCGGGGGCTCGTCGAAGCGTCGCGGGAGCGGCCGGCGTCCGCGGCGGCTCACCAGGTGAACTGGGTCCCGCCGGAGAGCGCCACGGCGGTCTGCTGGTCGGCGAAGAACCCGTCCACGTTGCCGTAGACGCTGCACCCGCCGCAGTGGGCGACCGTCAGCCCGCCGCCGATCACGCCGGCGTCGCTGACGTTGTCCAGGCCGGCGACGACGAAGGGGCAGTCGTACATATCGTTCATCCGCACGGTGTAGCTGCTGGGATCGAACTCCTCGTGGGCCCAGTAGGCGCGGACCTCGGGAAGAACGCGGATCGTGCAGCACTGGTTCCGCAAGCGGCGGAAGGCCCGGACGCCCACGCGGGTCCGCAGGAAGTGGTCCTGGGTCTCGGAGACGGTCAGGTTCGAGCCGTACTCGTCGCCGGCGTTGGCGAACTTGTAGGCCTTGGTGTCGCCCTTGTCGCTCGGCTCGAAGAAGTCGTTGTAGCGGTCCTTGCGGAAGTTGCCCGTCTCGTCGACGCCGCCCCGCATGACGCGGGTGTACTGCAGGCTGGCGAACGGCTGGAGGAAGTGCGAGCAGTCGCAGCCGATCGCCTTGGTGTAGCCCAGTTCGCCGAAGACGCTGGCGGTGCAGCCGTGGAAGTTGGCCCGGGCCGGCCGCTGGTAATATTTGAAGTCGACGTTGCGACGCACGTCGTACTCGTCGTAGCCGGCGGTGGCGGCGCCGATGAGGTAGTAGTTGCCGACGATCTTCCGGAAGTAGCCGCCGAACTGGAAGGTGTCGACGTCGTAGGCGCCCAGGTCGTAGAGGTTGGCCTCGCCGTCGAGGTGGCTGAAGCCGACGAACCCGCCGACCAGCAGCGTCGGGCAGATCTGCCGGGTCAGGCCGGCGTTCAGCCCGCCGATGTCGTAGTCCAGGCCGGAGAGGCAGTCGGCGGCGTCCAGTTCGCCGTTCACGTAATGGCCGGTGAGCCAGCCGGCGCAGACCGGGCCGCACGCCGCCGGCCCGCACACGGGACCGCAGACCGGCCCGCACACGGGTCCGCAGACGGGGCCGCAGTCCGGTCCGCAGGCGGGGGCGACCGGGGCGCCGCAGAGCCCGCCGGAGCAGCCCGGGCCGCCGACGCCCGGGCCGATCAGGCCGGGGGCGCCGTAAGCCGGCCCGCCGAACCCGGGCCCGCCGAATCCGGGACCGCTATAGGCCGGGCCGCCGAGGGCGGGGTCGTAGACCAAGCCGGGATCGCCCAGGGGGCCGCCGTAGAGGCCGCCGGCGAACTGCGGGGCGGGCGCCGGGGCGCCGCCGCCGAGCACGCGGCCGTCCGGGCCGATCACCTCGCCGTTGGGGCCGAAGGTGCTGCCGGCGGGAATCGGGGTGCCGGCGCCGTTGAGCCCGCCGGCGGCGCCGGGAGCGTTCAGGCCGGGGCCGGCGACGGACTCGCCGAAGTTCGGGCCGTTCGGGCGAATCGGCTGCCCGTTCGGGCCGATCGGCAGACCCGCGTCGGGGCCGGCGGCGGGGGCGGCGCCGGGGAGGACCGGCTGGCCGTCCGGGCCGAGCAGGCGGCCGTCCGGGGTGAGGTAGCTGCCGGCCGGCACCGGGGTGCCGGCGGCCGCGCCGGGGGCGAACGCCGGATCGGGCGTCGGGCCGCCGTACGGGACGCCGCCGTAGACCGAGCCGCCGTACACCGCACCGTCGTATCCGGGGCCGTTGATCACGAGGCCGTCGGACACCACGCCGGGGGCGAACCCGCCGCCGTAGATCCCGCCGCCGACCGGGCCGCCGTACGGGCCGCCGTACGGGGCCGCCGGCAGCGCTGGGCCGAAGGCGGCGGCGTCGAAGCCGATCCCGCCGATCGGGACCGGCCCGGCGCCGGCGCCGATCGCCACCGGGGCGCCCACGCCCACGCCGCCGACCAGGCCGTCCGGCCGCAGCAGATAGCCGAGGTTCCGGTAGGTCTGATCCTCAATCGCCGCCCGGGCGATCGGCAGCTGGCCGTAGATCTCGCCGCTGAGCTGGGCGAGGGCCCGCTGCTGTTCGGCGGGGCTCAGCCAGTACAGCTGGCGGTACCGCTCGTGCTTGGTGATCGAGTAGTAGTCGTAGTCGTAGAAGTCGTACGGCACCGTCCCGGAGCCGTCGTCCTTCGGGTGGCCGACGGGGTAGGTGCCCGTGTAGTGCTTCCACTCCGGGCGGTGCTTGTCGAGGGTCTCGGCGACCGCCCGTTGCGGCTGGGTCTTGGCGTGCGTGCTGGGCGTCGGCGGTTCCGGGTCGGCCAGGGCGCTGCCGGTCGCGCCGGCGGCGGCGGCGGCGAACGCGGCGGCCCGCAGAACGGCGAGCCCGGCGCCGGACCGGTTCGCGGCCCCGCGGCGGCGGCGCCACTCGCTGAATAACGTCTTCACTGGATCAGCCTCCGTGCTGAAGTGGTGTGAACCTCCGCACGGCGCGGCCGAAACCCGGCGGCGGGAGCGGGGGCGGGACGGACCGGGTCCAGGTGGTCCGGGACTCCCGAATCCCCAGGGCCGAATCGCATTCGCGGGGCCGGCGGCGGGGAGATGATCAGGGCCCGGGACGCAGGGTCGTCACGGCCCCGCGAACCCCTTGACGCCCCACCACCCTCCGAACCGCGCCTCGCCCGTCCCCGCCGGTCGCCGTCCGGCCGACCGGCGCCGTCGTTGCAACCCTACCGCCTCCGCTTCGTTGCAACCCGCGTCGTCGCGCGGGTCGGCAAAGTCGCCCGTCAGGTTCTGCGGCCTTCAGTGATCGCCGGCGTCAGACGCGTCCGTTTGGTCGATCTGCAGTTCGCCCGCCGGTTCGTCCCCGTTCGGTCCCTCCTCGGAGGTCGGGGCTTCCTCCCCCTGCGGCTGCAGGTCCTCCAGTCGTTCCCGCATGCGGTCCAGCTGCTCCCGGACGGCCTGTTCGAGGGAGGGCGCCTCGACCGGCAGCTCGATCGTGCGGCCGTCGTCCAGGATCAGCGTCCCGCTGAGCGGCGTGACGGCCCGGGGGTCGGCTTCCGGATCGACGTCCCGGTCGCGGCGGGCGCGCACCGTCAGCCGGCCCGAGCCGCGTTCGCCGACCGCCTCGTACGCCACGGCCCCCGGCGGGGCCTCCACGGTGGCGGCCGGGTCCGGCGTCAGCCGGTAGCCCGGTCCCAGCGCCTCCTCCAACGGGCCGCGGAACGCCGGGTCGTTGTCGAGCGCCGCGGCGACGCGGTTCGCCCGGTCCTGCATGCCGAACCACGCCAGCCCGCCGCAGCACACGACCGCCGCGACCGCCCCCAGGCCGAGCAGCGTGAGGAAACATCCGCAGCCGAACCGCCGCCCGCCGCCGCGGGGGGAGCCGCCGAAGACGTTGTCGAACCCTTCGTTGTCGTCGTCCGGGCGGCGGCCGTTCGCGAACCGGGGATCTTCGAACCCGCCGGCCCACCCGTCGCGGTCGTCGGTGGCGTAGCGGGACATGCGGGGGCGCCGGACGAACGAGGGACGAAACGGACGAAGCCGGAGGCGTGCGGAGGCCGCCGACGCGGTCCGGGGCGGGACTGTGCCACCCCTCGCCCCCGCACACAAACGGGCCGGCGTCCCGGCGGGGAGCACAGCCCGCTCTTTTCCCCCTCGCCCCCAATCGAAGGCGAGGGGGGACGAGGGCTGCGGACGTTGAGGAGCGGTTCGCCCGCCCCCAAGCCGGCGTCGTCCGGGACCCTCGGCGTGCGGGGCCCTCACCGTGCGGGACCCTCGGCGTGCGGGAAAACCGTTCTACCCGTCCGCCTCGCGGGCCTTCTCGCGGATGCGCCGCAGGGTGCCGTCCTTCAACCAGCGGCGGTGGTAGGAATAGACCGTCTGCCAGGGCGGGAACCGCGTCGGCAGGCGGCGCCACGGGCAGCCGCTGGCCTGCTTGTAGAGGATCGCCGCCACGACCGCGGCGAGGTCCGTGTCCGCCCGCCGGCCCCGCCGCTGCGGGGGCGGGATCAGCCGGGCGATTTCCCGCCACCACCCCCACGGGCGCCCCCACGGCCCCGGCTCGTCGTCGCGCCCGAACGGGCCGGTCGGCTCGGCGGAGTCGCCGGCCGGGGGGCGGGCGGTCGGCGGGGGGCCGTGGGTCGGCGTGGGGCGGGGCGAACCGCTGGGCATCGCGCACCTCTCGACTTCAAACCGGCCGCGTCGCGCGTCGCGCGTAGGCGGCGACGGACCCGAATCGTGCGTTCCGTCGACCGCCGCCGCGGATCCCTCGACCGGGCGGGCGTGCTCCTCGACCGGGGGCCGAGGAAACGGCGGCGTTCAGGCGGCGCGACGGGCGGCGTCGGCGTCCCGACGCCGGGCCGCCGCGGCCCGGCGGGCGTC
>NZ_JBINJD010000253.1:0-4524 GCF_043951915.1 Alienimonas sp. DA493
GGGGCCTCCGCGTTACACTCTGCTCATGTCCGATCTGCAAGAACGCCTCGACTTCGCCAACCAGGCCGCGCTCGACGTGCAGCCGTTTATTCTGGAGTATTTCCAGAACCCGGACCTGGAGGTGATCCGCAAGGGGGACGACAGCCCCGTCACCGTCGCCGACAAGGGCGCCGAGGAGCGGATCCGCGACGCGATCGCCGCGAAGTTCCCGCACGACGGCATCCTCGGCGAAGAGTTCGAAGAGGTGCCGGGCTCGAACAGCTACCGCTGGGTGCTGGACCCGATCGACGGCACCAAGCCGTTCGTCCGCGGCGTTCCGCTGTTCGGCACGCTGATCGGGCTGGAGCGGGACGGCGAGTGCGTCCTGGGCGTCTCCCGGTTCCCGGGGCTCAACGAAGTCGTCTACGGAGCCGAGGGCCTGGGCGCCTGGTGGGTCCGCGGCGACGGATCGAAGCGGCGGGCGAAGGTGTCCGAGATCGATTCGCCGGACGACGCCCTGCTCTGCACGGCGAACCCGCGACGGTGGACCGACCGCGCGATGAAGGAAGCCTTCGAATTGTTCAACACGGACTACCGCCTGACCCGCGGCTGGGCCGACTGTTACGGACACATGCTGGTCGCCACCGGTCGGGCCGAGGTGATGATCGACCCGGTGATGAGCCTGTGGGACGCCGCCGCTCTGCTGCCGATCGTCAAGGAAGCCGGCGGCCACTTCGTGACGTGGGCCGGCGAGGAACGGGCCGACGGCGGCGACGGCATCAGCGTCAACGCGAAGTTGAAGGACGACGTGCTGCGGCGCCTCGCGTAGGGGCCGCTCCGCGGACCGTCGAGAAATGCTCGCAGCCGTGAGAGAACGGTCCGCACAGCGGACCCTACCGGATGACGATCGCCCCGCTGCGTTCCACCGTCCGCACCGGGTCGTCGCCGAACCCCTCCTCCTGATCTTCGACGGGCGCCCGCTCCCCGGTCTCCGGCGAGACGGCCATCCACGGCCCCGGCTCGCGCGGTTGGTCGGCGACCCGCTGCGGCACGCCGACACGGTTCACCTCGATCAGATCGCCGTCGATCAGCACGGCGTAGAAGCTGACGGCCAGCAGCGCGTAACAGGCGACGGTGCCCGCCGGCCGGTCGCCGGCCCACTTGATCGCCGTTCCGGCCGAGGACTTCAGCCGCGGCGTCAGGCCTCGCCAGTCGATGCTGCACCATTCGTCCAGCACCAGATGCGAGGCGAACCCCGTCATCACCGCGGTCGCCATCAGCAGACGGATGCCCGGCTCGGGGCTCTTGTAGGCCAGGTAGGTCAGCAGCCCGCTGATCATCATCGCCGGCAGGCTGTGGAACATCCCCCGGTGCACGGTCAGCTTGCGCAGCAACCAGCCCCCGCCGTACCGGACGGCGAGGTAGGTGAGGATGCCCAGCCCCACGATCGCGTCAAAGCTGCGGGCGACCTCCGCAAACCGCCGGACGAGCACGAAGGGCACCGCGGCGCCCAGCAGCGCCGTGAGTTCCTGAATCGGCTTGCCGCGGTCGCTGTCGAGGTCCGGCAGCGTCCCGCCCACCGCGACCAACGTGAACGCCACCCCGGCCTGCACGCCGTCGATCGGCGTCGCGATCCACATCCCCGCGGCCAGGGCGGCCCCGCAGGTCCCGCTGACGGCGACGTGTTCGCGGAACATCCCCACGGGCGGCGGTCTCCGGCGAGAGGGTGAGGGGCGGCGTCGTCCTCACCTATCGGCTACGACGAACCCTCCCCGCCGGTCGAACCGCTTCGACCGGCCGAAAGCTCACAGTCCGTCGCCGAAGGTCCCCGCGGGCTCGTTCCGCCGGGCCGCCCGCAACGGGCTGCGGACAGGCGGCCGGGCGGTCCGGTTCAGTTCCGCCCCGTCGAGCCGCCGGGTGACGCCGGGCGCGTTCGGCAGCGACCGCGGCGAGACGTCGGGCCGGTTCAGCGGACGCAGCGGCGTCGACTCGCCGAGGTCGCAGTCGTCGTACCGGCACACGTAGTCCGGCGCGGCGGCCAGCACCCGCTCCCGTTCCCACGCGGCAATCACGCTGGCTTCCAACTCCGCCCGGCAGGCGGCGTTGATGGGGTGGGCGATGTCCGCGTACAGCTTCGGTCGGCCGTCGCCCGCGGCGAGGTCCTCCGCCTCGTTGCAGGCCGCCCCGCAGTCTCCGCAGTAGTTCGCCCGCAACGGGTTTTTTCCGCCGCAGGCCTCGCAGCGGGCGGTGATCTTGCGGCTGGGCATCGCCACGAAGGCGCCCTGTTCCCCGCGGATCAACTTCAGGTCCCGCACCACGAAGCACCCGTCGAGGGTGATCGAGCAGAACGCCAGCAGGCGACCGGCCTCCCCGCCGGCGGCGTCGGCGCCGGGGGCGAGCTTCACGCGGACGTCGGTGATCTTCACGGCAACGGCTGTCGAGGGGGAAGCAATCGGGAAGAAACGGGCGGGCGAAACGTCAGACCGCCAGCGGCACGGCGGCGACCGGGCCGGGACGCAGGCGCCGCAGGGCCGCCGCGGCCGAGCGGGCGGCAGCGGCGGAGCGGCAGAGGGCGAACCGACTCGTCCCGCTGCCGGACAGGCAGGAACGGACGAGGCCGGCGGCGGCGAAAGCGGCCTGTTCCGCGGCGAGGGCCGGTTCCAACTCCGTCGCCGGGCCGTCGAGATCGTTGGCCGTCGCCGCGCACAGGGCCCCGCCGGCCGTGCCGTAGACTTGGAGCGCTTGCTCCGTGGCCCGGGCGGATTCCCGGCCGCCCCACGCGGCGAACACCGCGGCGGTGGACAGGCCGATCGGCGGCTTCGCCAGCGCCGCCCATCGCGGCGGGCCGGGGTCCACCGGCTCCACCCGCTCGCCCCGCCCCCGCACCACCCCGGCCGGGGAGCCGCAGAGGAAGAACGGCACGTCGCTGCCGATCGTCGCCCCGAGGTCGCGCAGTTCCTCCCGCGATAGCCCGCAGTCCCAAAGTTCGTTCAGCCCCAGCAGGGCCGCGGCCGCGTCGCTGGACCCGCCGCCGAGACCCGCCTCGTGGGGGATGCGTTTGTGCAACGTCACTGCCGCCGCCGGCTCGCGGCCCGCGGCGTGCGCCAAGGCGGTCGCGGCCCGGGCGACGAGATTGCGTTCGTCGCACGGCACCCCCGCGGCGCCGGTGACGGAGAGCTCGAACCGCTCCGCCGGGGCGAACGTCAGCGTGTCGTACCAACCGACGGTGACCATCAGCGATTCCAGCTCGTGGAACCCGTCCGGCCGCTTGCCCAGCACGTCCAGCGTGAGGTTCAGCTTGGCCGGGGCGTGGATCGTCAACGCCGGAGCGCCGGGGTCCGCGGGGGAGCGGCGGGGGATTCGAAGAGTCCGCATGATCCTGTCGCCGCCGGTCCGTCGGATTCGGGACGGTAGGTCCGGCGAGCCGCGTCGGTCAACGGGGATCGGCGCGCGAACGGTTCGCCCCGATGCCGGGGCGGCGGTCCCCCTGCTGGCGGGCGCCGGGGGAGAGCGTCACACTCGCGGAGCTTCCCCTCCGCCTGAGCGTTCCCCCGATGCAGCGTCGCACCTTCCTGGCCGGCTCCGCCGCCGCCCTCACCGCGGCGACGACGCTGCGGGCCGCCCCCCCCGCCGCCGTCACCGACTTCCCGGAGGACGCCCCCCGCTACCGCAAAGGGGTGAAGCTCTCGATGATCGGCGGGAAAGGCTCGCCGGAGGAGAAGTTCGCGATCGCGAAGGCAGCCGGCTTCGCCGGGATCGAAATCGACGGGTCGAACCGCGACGTGCCGGCGCTGCTGGCGGCCCGCGACGCCGTCGGTCTGCCGATCCACGGGGTGGTGTACGGCGACAGTTGGAAGGACCGCTTCTCCTCCCCCGACGCAGCGATCCGCGCCCGGGCCGTCGCGGGCCTCGAACAGGCGTTGCGTGACTGCGAAGAGCTCGGCGGCAGCTCGGTGCTGGTGATCCCCGGCGTCGTCGACGAGGCGACCGGCTACGCCGACGCCTACGCCCGAGCCGAAATCGAGATCACCAAGGCCCTCCCGGTCGCGGAGGAGACCGGCGTCGACGTGCTGTTCGAGAACGTTTGGAACAACTTCCTGCTCAGCCCGCTGGAGTTCGCGAGGTTTATCGACGGCTTCGAATCGCCGGCCGTCGGGGCGTATTTCGACGTCGGCAACGTCGTCCGCATCGGCTGGCCGGAGCAATGGATCACGGTGCTGGGCGAACGCATCCGCAAGTTGGACGTCAAGGAGTACAGCCGCAAGCTCCAGCAGAGCGAAGGCCTCTACAAAGGGTTTGGCGTGGAACTGGGCGAGGGCAGCGTCGACTGGGACGCCGTGCGGGCGGCGCTGGAAGCGATCGGCTACCGCGGCTGGGCGACCGCCGAGGTCCGCGGCGGCGACCTCGACCGCCTCGCCGACGTGGCGAACCGCATGGATGCTGTCCTCGGTCTGACGGACAGCGAGTAACTGGTGAGCGGGGGGCGTCAGCCCCCCGAGTTCTCTCTCCCCTCTTAAATAAAAACAGCGTCCCGGATCCTGGCAG
>NZ_JBINJD010000254.1:0-4512 GCF_043951915.1 Alienimonas sp. DA493
GGGGGGCGACGCACGAACGAATCGCCATTCCGCCTCCCGGCGCGAGCCGCTCCCCTCGCTCGCGCTTCGGGCTCACAGGTTTCTGCAATGCCCACGCTCGGCGTGATCCCGGCCCGGCTCCAGTCCTCCCGGCTGCCGGAGAAACTGCTGCTCCGCGAGACCGGCCGCAGCCTGCTGGAGCACACCTACCGCGCCGCGTCCGGCGCGAAGTCCTTGGACGAACTGGTCGTCGCGACCGACTCGGAGGCGATCGCCGCGGAGGTGGAACGCTTCGGCGGCGCCGTGGAGCTAACCGGGGAGCACCCCTCCGGCACCGATCGCCTCGCCGAAGTCGCCCGTCGCCGGGGGGAGTTCGACGTGCTGGTCAACGTGCAGGGGGACGAGCCGGAGATCGACCCCGCCGCGATCGACCTGCTCGCCAACGCCGTGACGGGGAGCGACGCGGAAATGGCGACGCTCTGCTCCCCGCTGACGGACCCCGCCGCGTTTCGCGACCCGGCGAACGTGAAGGTCGTGTGCGCCCCGGACGGCCGGGCCCTCTACTTCTCCCGCGCCCCGATCCCGTTTCCGCGGGATGAGTCGGAACACCCGGGCGGCGTGCCGGAGAACGCCCGGCTGCACATCGGAGCCTACGCTTACCGGCGGGAGTTCCTGATTCGGCTGAGCGAACTCCCGCCGTCGCGGTTGGAACGGGTGGAGAAGCTCGAACAGTTGCGAGCGCTGGAGGCCGGTTGCACGCTGCGGGTTTGCGAGGTGGCGGTCCACGCCTGTGGCGTGGACACGCGGGAGGATTACAATGCCTTCGTCGCCCGGCACGCCGCCCGGGCCGCCCGCTCCGGCGCCTAGACGCTTCCACGTCCGAGGGTGCCGGCGAAGCCCGCCTCTCCTTCCTCTCCCGCTCCGCACGAAGCCCGCGACCTTGCGCGGGCTTTCGTCGTGTCGGCTCGCCGTATGGTTTCACCGTTCGACCCGTTCCCCGGCGACCGCCGGACCAAGCACATCTTCGTCACCGGGGGGGTGGTCTCCTCGTTGGGCAAGGGGCTGACCGCCGCCAGCATCGCCCTGCTGCTGGAGCGCCGCGGCCTGTCCGTGCGGATGCAGAAGCTCGATCCGTATCTGAACGTCGACCCCGGCACGATGAGCCCCTACCAGCACGGGGAGGTCTACGTGCTGGACGACGGCAGCGAAACCGACCTGGACCTCGGCCACTACGAGCGGTTCACCGACGGCCCCCTCACCCGGCAGAGCAACTACACCGCCGGGCAGATCTACAAGAGCGTCCTGGAGAAGGAGCGTCGCGGGGAGTACCTCGGCCGCACCGTGCAGGTCGTCCCGCACGTCACCGACGAGATCAAGCACGCGATCCTCGACCTCGCCGGCGGGGACGTGGACGTGGTGATGACGGAACTCGGCGGGACCGTGGGCGACATCGAAGGCCTGCCGTTCCTCGAGGCGATCCGCCAGATTCCGCTGGAAGTCGGCCGGCAGAATTGCCTGTTCCTCCACCTCACCCTCGTGCCCTACCTGAAGGCGGCCCGCGAGGCGAAGACGAAGCCGACGCAGCACAGCGTCCAGCAGCTCCGCACGATCGGCATTCAGCCGGACATGCTGGTCGTCCGCTGCGAACGCCCCCTGCCCCGCGAGCACGCGGAGAAGATCGCCGGGTTCTGCAACGTCGAACGCGACATGGTCGTGGTCGAGGTGGACAAGGAATACAGCATCTACGAGGTCCCGCAGAGCCTCGCCGAGGACAACGTCGACCAGAAGATCGTCAACCGCCTGCGGCTCAACGCCGGCCGGCTGCGGCTGGACGACTGGGTCGACCTGATGCGCCGCAACCGCCACCCGGAGCACGAGGTGACGATCGCGGTCGTCGGCAAGTACATCGAGCATCGCGACGCCTACAAAAGCATCTACGAGGCCCTCACCCACGCCGGCTTCGCCCACAGCGCCCGGGTGATCTTCAAACGGGTCGACGCCGAAAGCGTGGAGCAGGACGGCGCCGCCGCCCACCTCTCCGGCGTGGACGGCATCATGGTGCCCGGCGGCTTCGGCAAGCGGGGGATCGAGGGGAAAATCCTCGCCGCCCGCTTCGCCCGGGAGAAGGGCGTGCCGTACTTCGGCATTTGCCTGGGGATGCAGGTCGCGGTCGTGGAGTACGCCCGCAACGTGCTGATGCTCCCCCACGCCGACAGCACGGAGTTCGCCGCCGAAACGCCGGACCCGGTCATCTGCCTGCTCGAAGAGCAGAAGGCCGTCAAGAACATGGGCGGCACGATGCGGCTCGGCGCCCAGCCCTGCGTGCTGACCGAGGACAGCAAGTCCGCGGAGTTGTACGACACCCGGCACGTGTCCGAACGGCACCGCCACCGCTACGAATTCAATCCGGTCTACCGCGACCGCATGATCGAGCACGGCCTGCACCCGGTCGGCACCAGCCCGGACGGCACGCTGGTGGAGATTATCGAGGTGCCGGACCACCCCTGGTTCATCGCGGTGCAGTTCCACCCGGAGTTCAAAAGCAAGCCGGACCGCCCGCACCCGCTGTTCAAGGGCTTCGTCGGCGCCGCCCTGGACCGCCAGAGCGAACGCAGCGCCGCCAAGGCCGCCGCCACGGCTTGACGTCCCCCTCCGACCCACGTTTGCGGAGTCGCGGGCGATGAAGCCGCCGCCGCCGATCCCCCCCGCGGGGCTGCTCGTGCTGGACAAACCGGCCGGGATGAGCAGCCGGGCCGCGGTCAACCGCGTGCAGTGGGCCGCCCGGCGGGCCGGCTGGGGGAAGCGGGTGAAGGTCGGGCACGCCGGCACGCTGGACCCGATCGCCTCCGGCGTGCTGGTGGTCTGCGTCGGCAAGGCGACGCGGCTGATCGAGCGCGTGCAGGCGTTACCGAAGGGCTACGACGCCGGCTTCCGCCTGCACGTCTCCTCCCCCTCGCTGGACGTGGAGGCCGACCCGGTTCCGGTCGAGAACCCGCCGGTGGTCTCCCGGGAGCAGATCGAAGCGGCGTTCCCCTCGTTCCTCGGCGAGATCGACCAGACGCCGCCTGCCTTCAGCGCCGTGAAAATCGACGGCCAGCGGGCCTACCACCTCGCCCGCCGCGGGGAGGAGGTGGAACTCGAACCGAAGCGGGTGCGGGTCGACGCATTGGAGATTCTGAGCTTCGACGGCAACCGCCTGGGTCTGCGAATCCAGTGCGGCAGCGGGTTCTACGTGCGGAGCCTCGGCCGCGATCTCGCCGCGGCGCTGGGGACCGAGGCAGTGATGGAGACGCTCGTTCGCACCCGCATCGGCGGGTTCGAACTGGACGGGGCCGTCACGCCGGAGGAGGTCACGCCGGAGACGCTGCCGGGCCTGATTTCGCTCTCGTTCGACCGGCTCGGCCTGCCGACGGTGCAGTGCGACGACGAACAGGCCGCCGACCTTCGCAACGGCCGCTTCGCCCAACTGCCCGGCGAATCGGGCGAGTGCGGCGTGCGAGACGAGGCGAACCGCCCGGTTTGCGTCGGCCTCCGCGACTCCGACGGCACCGTGCGACCGAACACGACCTTCCCGGTCCCGAACGTCTGATCGACGGCAGAGCGTGCACAGCGTCCCGGACCCTCCAGGGGTCCGGGACGCTCGCGATCGCCCCCGTCTCCGCATTGACCGAGACGGCCCCGATTTCCTACGCCCGCGAAGCTGTTCCGCCTCGCCCGGTCGTCGCCCGTGTCCGCACCGTTCGCCCCGCACCTGTACGTTCCCCCCGCGGAGGACCGTCCGGACGCCGCCGACCCGGACGTGACGGTTGTCGTGCCGACCTACCGGGAGGCGGAGAACCTGCCGGAGTTGATCGCCCGGCTCGCGGCCGCGGCCGACCGGGCGGATCTGACGTGGGAAGCCGTCGTCGTGGACGACGACAGCGGCGACGGCACCGAGGAATTGTGCGCCGAACTGGCCCAATCCCTGCCGGTGCGGCTGATCGTGCGGCGGAGCGAACGCGGGCTCGCCACCGCGGCGCTGCGGGGATTGTCCGAGGGCCGCGGCGCCGTGCTGGCGGTGATGGACGCGGACCTTTCGCATCCGCCGGAGGCCCTGCCGGCCCTCGTGGCGGCGGTCACGGGCGCCGACGGCCGCGGCGGGGCGGACTTCGCCATCGGCAGCCGGTACGTCCCCGGCGGGGAGGTCGACGCCGGCTGGGGCCGGTTCCGGCAGTGGAACTCCAAGGTGGCGACCCGCCTGGCCCGCGGGCTGACGACCGCCGCCGATCCGCTCGCCGGGTTCTTCGCCCTCCGCCGGGAGACCTTCGCCGCCTGCGGGCCGCTGGACCCGGTGGGCTACAAGATCGGGCTGGAACTGTTGGTGAAAAGCGGCGCCCGCACCGTGATGGAGGTGCCGATCACCTTCCGCGACCGCACCCGCGGGTCCAGCAAGCTGACGCTCGGCCAGCAATTCGCCTACCTGCGGCACCTCAGCAAGCTGTACGCCTTCAACGCCACCCGGGCCGCGGCCTGAATCAAGGCTTGGCAGCCCGA
>NZ_JBINJD010000255.1:0-4333 GCF_043951915.1 Alienimonas sp. DA493
GACGACCTGTTCCGCGAGGGGCTGGTCTGCCTGCGGACGGGGGCCGGGTCGATGTGGCGGCCGTGGGAGGCCGACGCCGTGGCGCTGGCCGACGGCCTGACCGTTCACGCCTTCACGGTCTGCGAGCGATGACGGCCCCGAACGACCGCGGCCTCTGGTGCCCCGCTCCCCCGATCGTCGCCGCGGCCCCGTGGCGTGCGGCCCGGTTCCGGGGACGCTGGTGCGTGCTGGCCGACTGCCCCGACGGCGTGCGGCTGGTGCGGTGGTGCCGAACGGACGGTGAAGCCCGGGAGGTGGCGCGGGGTCACGCGGGATCAGGGCGAGAAGTACGGGCTAAAGTCTACGACGGCGTCCGCGATTGAGGGGCAATTCCCGGTCTGCGGGGCGTCGCCCCCGAGCGAGTGGTGGTAGTAGTCGAACGGGATCGACACGTTCGTCAGCGCCGCCTGCCAGTCCGCGTTGTTCATGTCGGCCGGTTCCGGGGTCTCCGTGACGACGTAGTGGTACTGCGTGGAGTTCGAGGACCTGTACGGCGTGCTGCCGATGGGCCGGGAGGGGTTGGAGAAGTTGGTGTCCGCTGACAGCGTGAAGCGGAACCCGTAGGTGTGCTTGCTTCCGTTGAGCGTGCCGTGCAGGGAATGGATTTGGAGGTTCGCGGCGACTGCGACATCCCAGAAATTGCCCCCGCCCCTCGACTGTACGGTCTCAGTCTTCGTGTGCGCGCAGTTTTCGTCCCGTCCTTCAGCCCCGCTGACGGTGTGAGTTAGCACATTGCAGTAGTTGTAATAAGCGTTGCCGACGCGATTGTGTTCTCCGTTCGCGTCCAGAACCGCTACGGTCAGGTCGCAGAACAGCGGTATCGGATAACTCTCGACGCCGTTCTCGTAGACCACATCGCAGGCGTCGGACCCGCAACAGCACCACCCCCAGCCTCCGGCCCACGACATCACGGACAACCCTGAAGAGGAATGAGTACGTCCCACGTCCCGTCGATCAGTCCGATGTAGCACGTCGCCCCGGACTGCACCGCGACGCTCGGATGCCGGTTGATCGCCGTCTGCGTGCCGCCCCCGACCGCGAACGTGAACGTCCCCGTCGCCCCGGCCGCGACCTCCGCGTTGGCTGTCGCCCGGCGGACCAGCGTCCCGCCCCCGAGGCCGAACCCCTCCCCCGTCGGGTCCCACGTCCCGTTCCCGTCCCCGTACCCCGGCGGAATCCGCGCCCCGATCACCCGGATCGCGTGCGCCATCTCCCGCAGGCGGTTCTCCACCCACCGCCAGCGGCGCGGTTCTTCCGGCGGCAGCACGGGCACCGTCATTGCGTCTCCCCGTATTCGTCCACGTACGTCGTCTCGCTGACCGAGGTGAACGTCACGTCCGTGAAGAAGCCCCCGCCGCCCTTGTTGTAGTCCCCGACGTACCGCCCCTCGCCGACCGTCATGGAGGTGTTCAGCGTCACCCGCCGCTGCGCCGCCCGGATCTTCAGTTCCGCCTTCATCGCGTCGACGTCGAAGGCGGACAGCGCCAGCACGTCCCCGTCGAGCGTGAGCGTCGTCGTGTCCGCCTCCAGGTCGAGCGTTACCTCGGTCACGACCGCGTTCGCGCTCTCCCAGCCGGTGGTCGTCGTCCCGCCGCTGCCGTCCGCCGCCGCGATCCCGACCCGGGTTCCCGGCTGCCAGTCCGGCAGCGCGCCGGCCAGCGTCGCCCCGCCGGCGTGCGCGAGGTCCTTGACGACGGCGTGATGCTTCTGGGCTAGTTCCGTCATCCGCGACAACCGCGTCGCCGTCGTGACGTTGTACTCGGCGTCGACCGCGCAGGCGTCGTCGTAGCGGACCAGTTCGGTCGTGAGTCCCGCCACGGAGTAGGACGTGCCGTCGTAGCCGCTGGCCGGGTAGCGGACGCTGTGCGGGTCCGCGTAGATCGCGTGGCGGAGCTGCACCTCGACCGGCGTCTCGAACGTGCCGGGGGAGCCGGAGCCGGGCACGTACCGTTTGAGGCCGCCGGGGATCTCGACCAGTCCGGCCCGCGGGTCGGCGGTGCCGCTCTCGTGCAGCGTGATCGACTCCGCGATCGTCTCATCGCTGACGCCGTCGTTGTAGGCGAGACCGTTGTTCGGAGCGGCGGAGTAGAACCCGCCGTCCCCCGCCGTGCTGGGGTCGAACCGGAACAGGACGTGCGGCTCCAGCGTGGCGACGCCCGGAATCCAGACGAACGTGCCCTCCACCCATTCCCCGTCGCCGTTGCGGGTCAGGGCGTGGAGGCCGGGGCGGGCCTTCCAGCCGGGAAGCGTGCGGGCGATCTCGACGTACCCGCCGGCGCCGTCGCTGATCCCGTAAAAGTCGCTGTCCGGGTAGCCGGAGACCGTCACCTTGGTCAGCGCGACCACGTCGGGGTCGTCGGCGTTCGGGAACTGCTCCGCCGCGGCGACCGTGTCCGTCGAGGCGATCCGGTAGGTCAGCGTTTCCGGGCCGGTGTACTTGACCGCCGGGAAGCGACCCGCGGTCGTGCGGGTCAGGTTCAGGGCGAGGACGACGCCGCCAACGGCGTCGGGGTCGTTGAGCGTGAGCGTGTCCGTCGGCCCGCCGAGCACGTCCCGCAGGACCCACTGGCGGCTCCCCGGGCTCCAGCCGACGGCGTAGCCGGGCTCGAACGTCGGGAGGATCTCCTCGAACGCCCCCCGGGGGCCGCGGGACTCCACCTTGACGGTGTCCAGCGGGACGTGGTCGAGGGCGGCGAACGCCCCGTCCGGCACGGGCAGGCCGCCGGCGGGGCAGGCCCGGATCGCCTGGAGAGCGGTCGTGCGGTCGTCGAGGATCGCCTCGCACATCTCGCCCACCGTGGCCCCGAACAGGCGGCAGGCGCGAACGTAGGGGTCCCCGACGACACCGTCCGCGTTGAACACGTCCCGGGCGGTCAGCGTGACCTCGTTGACCCGCGCCGCGGTCTCCGCCCGAAACGTCGGGTCGTGGGCGGTAATCTGGACGGTGCGACTGGTCTGGCCGATGTCGGGGGTCTCGACCCAGCCGGCGAACAGGATGCGACCGTCGGCGCCCTCGGCCACGTCGCCGTCGTGCAATTCCACCCACGTCGTCGCGTCGTAGGGAACCTCGTGCTGGGCGACGTGGACCGTGAAGGAGAGGGAGTCCGGGGCGTTGAGCGGCCGGTGGAGCGTGATATTCGAGACGACGGGGTCGCGGTCGCCCGGAGCGGTCGGGGTGTCGTCGGCGAAGGATATCAGGGGCGTCACGCCGGCTATTATCGCCGGTCAATATTGGCCGCGCCAGACCTGTTCCGCGGGGCGGGGTCACTTCTCGCGGCGCTCTCCCGCCTGCTCGTAGGCATTGAGCGCGGCGGCGTTGGCCTGGGCGCTCATCGTCTCTCTCGGTTGGGGGCGTGACGCGGGGAGGTCCGCCGTCTCCGTCGCGGCCCGCGGGTCCGCTCGGGAGGGGGCGTCAGCGGGCGTCCAGTTTGGCGAGGGCGTCGGACAGGCGGGCCAGCACGTCGGTCTCGATGAGCCCTTCGGGGAAGATGCTGACCAGTTCGTCGGCCACGGCAATCACCTCGGGCACGGCCGCGGGGTTGGCGATGCCGTCGCAGGCCGTCAGGCACGCGGCGACATGCGTTGCGATCGGCTCGGTCCAGCAGCTTGCGGCTTGGCACACGTCGCCGGAGTAGTCGCCCGGCAGCCTGCGCCCCACGACGCCCCAGTTGGATTTCGGTCCGACGCCTTTTTCGACATGGTACGGGCCTCTGACGACGCCCGGCATGGGGGAGTCGTTGGCCTCCGCGGTCGTGCTCATAGTCTCTCTTCGGTTCTCGGTTCGGGGGTCGCCAGCGTGACCGGAGGGGGACGGGCGGGGGAGGGGAATCAGCGGAGGCGGTGGCCCGGGGCGAAGGGGCAGGGCTCAGGCGAACGTCCGGCCGGCTTCCTCGGCGACCTGTTCCTCATTGTGCCGAACGCAGTCCGACACCATCGCCTCCGCGTCCGCCGCGAGCCCCAGTTCCTTCACGACGACGTGGTGGTCCACCTGCACCTTCTTCGCCCCGGCGTAGCGTGAGGACTCAATCGTCAGCACGCGGACGGGGCCGATGCTCGACCGGCGAAAAGTGATTTCGGAGCCCTCGGCGGTGGATTCCCAGAGCGCTCCGAGCAGGCCGGAGAGTTCCGGGTCGTCGGCGGCGAAGGCGGTCTTGGTCTCAGTCGTCATCGGGGCCGTCTTTCAGTGAGGAACGGTCTGTGTGCAGGTATCCCCGGTGAGGACACGCCGCGCCAGGGGGGAGTCAGCGGGCGGTTAGCAGCGAGAAGGTTTCGCGTATTCGGGCTCTCACGACCT
>NZ_JBINJD010000256.1:0-4276 GCF_043951915.1 Alienimonas sp. DA493
CCGGGCGTTGCGGACGTTGGGTCTGACGCGAAAGAAAAGACGCTCCTGCCCGCCGAGCAACTCCGCCCCGACGTCGCCGACGCCCGCCGCGACTGGCGCGCGTTCCTGAGGACGCTCGACCTGCGGCGGGTCCTGGTTCTCGACGAGACCTGGGCCAGGACGAAGACGACCCGGCTCTACGCCAGAAGCCCGGGTGGCCTACCTGCCGCCCTACAGCCCGGACTTCAATCCGATCGAGCCGGCGTTCTCCAAGTTCAAGACCCTGCTGCGGACCGGCGCCCGCCGCACCACCGACGCCCTGTGGGAGTTGTGCGGGCGGGCCTGCGACCTGATCACGCCCGCCGACTGCCGCGGCTATTTCCGCCACTGCGGATATCGCTACGCCTAACTGCGGTTCGCTCTGAACAGAACCGCGGCAGGGTCTAGGAACGATTCCCAAGCGCCAGTACGATTCTTCCATGACGACTGCCACCGCTCTGCCGCCGGCCGCAGCTCCTCCTGGGTACGTCAGCGGCGTGACCGAGCCGGACGTGCAAGAGCTGCGGTCGACCGACACGTTGCCGGTGACCGTGCTTATCGCCGTTCGGAACGAGGCCGCCAATCTGCCGAAGTGTCTCGCTGCGCTTGGTCCTGCTGCCGCGGTCGTCGTGGCGGATTCCGGCAGCGCCGACGGTACCGTCGAGATCGCCCGCGAAGCCGGGGCGGAGGTCGTGCAATTCCGGCACGCGGGGGGCTATCCGAAGAAACGGCAGTGGGTCCTCGACACGTTCGATTTCGCCACCCCGTGGGTCCTGCTGCTCGACGCTGATGAGGTCGTCCCGCCCGCCCTATGGGCCGAGATTGCGGCCGCGTTACGAGATGACGCGGACGATCCAGACTCGCCCATCGGCGGACCCTCGGCATACCTGATCCGAAAGGGGTTTCACTTTCTAGGGCGGCGGTTTCGGTTCGGCGGGTTTAGCTTTGACGCGATGCTCCTCGTTCGGCCGGGCCATGTGCGATTCGAACGACTCGCCGAAGTCCCGGGGGACACACTCGATATGGAGGTGCACGAACGGCTCATCGTCGACGGGCCGATCGGCCGGTTGAACACCCCGCTGATTCATGAGGATTTTAAGGGGCTGGAGGCCTACCTAGACCGCCACAATCGCTATTCGACTTGGGAGGCTCATCTCCGGCATCGCCTGTTGACTACCGGCCGGTACGGCGAAGACAGCGTCGTCGCGAAGTTGACCGGCAACCCCCAAGAACGGCGCCGGTGGCTGAAGCGGCTCGCCGTTCGCACCCCCGGCGAACCGCACCTGTGGTTCTTGTACCACTACGTGGCGAAACTCGGCTTTCTCGAGGGCCGGGCTGGGCTGATCGCCAGCCGCATTCGAGCGGATTACATCCGGCAGGTGCGGGCGAAGATTCACGAACTCGCCCTTCGGGACACAGACGCGGACAACTGTGGGGTCGCCGCCTCGTTGGACCGTCGGCCGCGTTAGTACTACAGTTGCAGGACGGCGGCCCGGGGCGGGTCGTGGCCGCGGGCTTTGTAGTGGCTGAGCAGGGCTCGGCGTTGATGCCGCCGTCGCCAACGCGACCACGCCAACGCGACCACGCCGAGGCGACCACGCCGAGGCGGCGGCGGGCGAAGATCAGTCGGACCAGCACGCGGCGGACCTCGGGAACCGTCAGCGGGATCAGGGCGTCGTCGGCGTCGGCGCCCTCCGCTCGGTCCGCGGCTTCGTTCGCTTTTTGAGGGCGGTGGTTCGCTCCGCGGCCTGCACACGGATCGCCGTCAGAGACGCGTGGGCCAGCATCGAGAGCGTCACGTGCCGATGTCAGCCGTCCCAGCCGCGGACCTCGTAGCCGTCCAGCCCGGTCTCCTGCTTGGCCTGCTCGAAACAGACTTCAATCGCCCAGCGGGCGCCGGCGACCTCCGCCAGCTTTCGCAGCGTCGTCCCCTTCGGCGAGCAGGTCAGGTCGTAGGCCCGCTCGGCCGCGCCGGCCGTGGATTCGGTCAGGCTCTCGCGGACCAGCAGCGCCTTGCGAAAGACGCGGCCGTCCTCCTGCTCCAACGCCGCCCCGAACCGGATCGCCGCCCAGCGGTACCGCCGCTCGCCTTTCGTGCCGAAGCCGCAGGACAGTTCCTCCCAGTCGCCGTCAGGGTCGGCGGGGTCGCCCACAAACCTTTTCGCGTAGTCTTCAACCTTCAGCTGCCGAAACCCCGGCGCCCACAGCCGCTAGGCCTTCGGGACCGCCACGACGAACCCCACGCCCCGGTCCTCCAGCAACCGGCGGAAGCGGGAGTCGGCGCCGTAGGCCTCGTCGGCGGTCGCCCAATCGCAGGGCACGCCGGCGTCCAACGCCCGTTCGACCATGTCGCAGGCCAGCGTCGGCTTCGTCCGGAACGCGACCTCTGCGGGCACCTTGGCCTCGGCCCGGCGGTCGGCGCCGTCGGCCCACTCCCGCGGCAGATACAGGGCCCGGTCGATCAGGGCGTGGCCGCGGGGCGTCTTCAGAGCCAGAAACACGCCGATCTGACAATTCTCGATCCGGCCCGCCGTTCCGGAATATATCCGCGTCACGCCGACCGACTTGGTCCCCTTCTTCAAAAACCCGGTCTCGTCCACGATCAGCACAGGCTCGTCGATTCCGTCGTTCTTCCTCGAGTCGCACAACCGCTCGACCGCGTAGCTCCGCAGGTCGTCGCGGACCGCGTTGGCGTTCCAGCGCGCCCGGGCGACGAAATACTGGAGGTTTGTCGGCGTCGCCTCGCCGAACTCTTCGGCAAGCTGCCAACCGTTCTTGCGTTCAACTCGATCTATTAAGCCCCGCAGGTACTGCCCGGCCCACGCTCGCAACTGCCGGCGGGCGCACAGCCGCCGGATCCGCACCGCCGCGGCGTCGACCTCCCGCGCCCACCGCCGGACCTCCCGAACGCGAACCGCGATCACCGCCGAACTTCTTGCAGGCAAGCTCCAGAACGCTCAGACTCTGCCGGTCCGGTCGCCGTCCTACAACTGTAGTATTAGGACCGCCGGTTCAGCGGGGGCGATCGTAGCGGATCGTGACGAACGCGAAGGGGGGCAACACCTCGCGGCGAACGGACTGCTGGTCGGCGGTGATGCCCTCGCCCCGGCCGATTTCCAGGGACTTCGTCCCCCTGCCGCCCGGCACCAGGTCCTGGGCCTTGCCGGGGGGAGCGACGTCCGCGAACTGCACGTGGATCACGCCGATCCGGCCGCTGGCCCCGCGGCCCTGCGAGGACGCCGCCCCGGCGCCGTACTCCACCACGGAGAACGCCTGATAATTGTTCTCCCCCTGCATCCGCAGGAACCAGCCGGGGATGTCGAGGGTCTGCCCCGGCTCGTAAATATAATGCGGGCCGACCGTCAGCTTGCCGTCGGCGGTGCGGTGGATTTCGTCGGTGAAGTGGAAGCTGTTCAGGCCGTCCAGCGAGGCCTTCACGGCGATCTCCTCCTCGGAGTCGTTATGAATCCGCAGTTGGAAGACCTCGCCCAGATCCAGATCGACGAACACCTGACCGTCCTGCACCTTGGCCGCCCGGGGGCTCAGTTGGTTGAGGGAGGGGCCGGCCATCACCTCGACGGCGAACAGGCTTTCGGCGTCCGGCAGCACCCGGCTGCCGTTCCGCACCACCGCGGTGGGTTCCTCCTCGAGGCTCTCCAGGTCGTTGCGGCGTCTGTCGCGATCGGCGGGGGCGGCGTCCGGTTTGGGGGCGGGCTCGGCGATCGTGCCGGTGACGCCGATCACCTCGGCGACTTCCTCGTCGGCGTCGATGAGCAGGGGGATGCGGGTGACGGTCTCAGCGAACTCCAAGTCCACCACCTCCGCGTCCACTTTCACCACCTTGCGGCCGGCGAACTCCGGGCTGCGGGTTTTGGCGAAGGCGTAGGTGCCGTGCACCTCGTAGGCGGCGCCGTCCTTCACCACGCGGGCCTTCGCGGCCTCCAGCGCCGTCTTCAACGACTCCTCCAGGCCGGGGCCGAAGTTCGCGTTCAGGCCGACCGGGGTGAACTGGCCGATCCGCACCGGCTTGCCCTCCGCGACCTCGGCGACCCGCCGGGCGAGGGCGGCGGACTGGTCCTGAACCGTGGCCTTGGTCTCGGCGGCGCAGGCGGCGGGGGCGGCGGTCAGGCCGACCGTCAGGGAGAGCCACCCGACGAGGGCGGCGGGGATCGATGAGCGAGCCATGTCGAGCGGGCGGTTCGGGGGACGTTGTGAGCGGGGGGGAAGCAGAGGTGCGTGCGGGGGAGCGTCCCGGACG
>NZ_JBINJD010000257.1:0-4222 GCF_043951915.1 Alienimonas sp. DA493
GGGGCCTCGGCGTTACGCGTTTGAAAAGCCCATGTCGAACCGCCTCGCCGACGAAACCTCCCCCTACCTCCGCCAGCACGCGGAGAACCCGGTGGACTGGTTCCCTTGGGGCGACGAGGCGTTCGAGAAAGCGGCCGCGGAGGACAAGCCGGTCTTCCTGTCGGTGGGGTACAGCGCCTGTCACTGGTGCCACGTGATGGAGCGGGAGAGCTTCGAAAGCGAGGAGGTGGCGGCGTTTCTCAACGAACACTTCGTCAGCGTGAAGGTGGACCGCGAGGAGCGGCCGGACGTCGACGCGGTCTACATGGACGCCGTGCAGGCCCTCACCGGCGGGGGCGGCTGGCCGATGAGCGTCTTCCTGCGCCCGGACCGCCGGCCCTTCTACGGCGGCACCTACTGGCCCCACCCGCCGCGACCGGGGATGCCGGGGTTCCTGCACATTCTGACCCGCCTGAACCACGTCTGGCGGGCGGAGCGGGAGAACGCGAACACCGCCGCCGAGGGGCTGACGGACGCCGTCCGCCAGGCCGCGGAAGCCCCGCCGAGCGGCGACGGCGAACCGGGGGCGGACCTGCTGGAGACCGCCGGCCGCAAGCTGCTGCGGTACGCCGACCGGGAACAGGGCGGCTTCGGCCGGGCCCCGAAGTTCCCCCACGCGGTCGACCTGCGGGTGCTGCTGCGGATCGGCCGGAGGTTCGGCGAACCGGAGGCGACGGAGCACGTGACGAACACGTTGGACCTGATGGTCCGCGGCGGCATCTACGATCAGCTTGGCGGCGGGTTCCACCGCTACAGCACGGACGGGCAGTGGCTCGTTCCGCACTTCGAGAAAATGCTGTACGACCAGGGGTTGCTCGTCCCGGCGCTGTTGGAGGCGTCCCTGGCAGACGGCGGCGACGCCGGAGCGCGGAAGAACGCCCGGCGGGCCGCTCGAGAGACCTGCAACTATGTCCTGCGGGAGATGACGGTCGACGGCGGCGCCTTCGCCGCGGCCCAGGACGCCGACACCGACGGCGAGGAGGGCAAGTTCTTCGTCTGGGACCGTTCGGAATTCGACGCGGCGCTGGGGGAGTCGCTGGGGGCGTTCTTCGCCGCAGGCTTCGGCGTCACGGAGGGCGGCAACTGGGAGGGCAAAAACATCCTGACCGCCCCCCGCGACCCCGAGACGCCGCCGATCGACGCGGAGCCGCTGGAATTGGAGGACGCGCTCGCGGCCCTGCTGGAACGCCGCAACACGACCCGCACCCGCCCGTTCCGCGACGACAAAGTCGTCGCCAGTTGGAACGGCCTGATGATCGGCGCCCTCGGCCAAGCCGCGGCCGTGCTGGAGGAACCGAAATACGCCGACGCCGCCCTCGCCGCGGCGGATTTTTTGCAGGCTGAACTCTGGCACGACGGCACGCTCCACCGCAGTTGGAAGGACGGCCGCCGCGGGGCGCCCGGGTTCGCGGAGGACTACTTCGCCCTCGCCGACGGCCTGTGCGACCTGTGGCAGGCCCGGCAGGAGCCGCGGTTGCTGAGCTTCGCCACGGAACTGGCCGAAGCCGGGCTGGACCGCTTCGGCGGGCCGACGCCGGAGAGCCCGCTGTTTCAGACGGCCGAGGGCGAGGACGAGCTGCCGGCCCGCCGCATCGAGGCGACCGACGGCGCCACCCCCGGCGGCACGGCGCTGGCGATCACGGCCCTGCAAAAGCTCGCGGCCCTGACCGGCCGGCGGGAGTGGGACGACCGGGCGACGGCCCTGCTGGGCGGTCTGTCCGGCGTGATGAAGGCCCAGCCGATGCAGGCCGGCTGGGCGCTGCTGGGGCTGGACCGGCGCCTCGGCCCGCGGACGGAGGTGGTGATCGCCGCGGAGAGCGAACAGGCCGCCGCCCCGCTCTTGGCCGCCGCCCGACAAACGTTCGCCCCGCACGCGACCCTGGTGAACGCCGCGGCTGACACGGGCGGCGTCGACCCCGAACTGCTGACCGGCAAGATCCCGCAGGACGGCCGGGCGGCGGCGTACGTCTGCGTCGGCACGAGTTGTTCTCCGCCGATCACGGAGCCGGCCGCCTTGCGGGGTCGGCTCCTACCGCAAGGGGCCGCGGGGTAGTACCATCCGCCGGCCGCCCGGCGCCCGGCTGCCGATTTCGTTTTGCCGCACGGGGCCGCTTCACAACTCGCCCGCGACGCCGCGACGCCGTCATGCCCCCGCCGTCCCTGTACGACTTCTCCGAGTACGACTTCGACAACCCCCTCTACGGGCTGGACGAGGTGCTGGAGGTGAACCCCCAGCGGTTCGAAATGCTCCAGCTGCACGGGGTCGTGCACGTCGATCAGGAGAACCACGGGGGCGTCGGCTTCGTCGACCTGAGCCCGGACGACTTCTGGTGCCGCGGCCACTTCCCCGGCTACGCCCTCATGCCGGGGGTGTTGCAGTGCGAGGCCGCCGCCCAGCTCGCCGGGTTCTACGCCCGCAAGTTCAAGGTGCTCGGCGGAGACTTCGTGGGCTTCGGCGGGATCAACAACGTCCGGTTCCGCCGCCCCGTGCGCCCGCCCTGCCGGCTGATCGTCTGCGTGAAGGTGACGGACCTGCGGCCCGGCAAGCGGGCCTCGTTCGACATCCAGGGCTTCGTGAACGGGGCGATGGTCTTCAACGGCGAGATGATCGGCGTGCCGATCGAACGCGGGCAGACCCACGCGGAGAAGGCCGCCGAGGAACGGGCCGCCCGCCGTCGGGAGCGCCGCGAGGTCGCGAACGCGTCGTGACCGAGGCGGCCCCCCCCGATCAGGACGGCGCCGAGCCGGGGCGTGAGGAGCCGGGAACCGGGGAGCCGGTCCGCGAGGACCTCACCCCCTGGTTCCGGCCGCTGTTCGAACTGCCTGACCCCGTGGAGCACGGCCCGCTGAACTGGTCCGAGGTGTTCCCCAACCCCGGGCCGGTCGAGCTGGACGTCGGCAGCGGTCGCGGCCGGTTCACTAACGAGGGCGCCGCGGCCCGGCCGGGGGTGAACCTCTGCGGGATTGAACATGACTTCACCGCCGCCCGCCGGGGGGCGAAGCGGCTGAAACGCGACCGCTCGCCCAACGCCCGGGTGTTCGGCGGGGACGCGGTGCGGTTCCTGCGGGAGTTCGTCCCGGCCGGCAGCCTGGCCGCGGTGCACGTGCTTTACCCGGACCCCTGGTGGAAGCGCCGGCACCGCAAGCGCCGGCTGCTGGGCGAGGCGTTGGGCTCGGAGTTCCTCGACCTGATCCTGACCGCCCTCGCCGCCGACGGCCGGCTGCACATCCGCACCGACGTGGGCGAATACTTCGAGGGCATCGTCGCCCTGCTGGACGCCTGCCCGCGCCTGGTCCGCCGGGAGAACCCGCTGGACGAAACCGCCGCGGCGATCGAACGGCAGGCCGGCGGCGCCCCGCTGACGAACTACGAACGCAAAGCCGTCGTCGGCCCCGACCGCCCCGATTTTCGCACCGACGCCACCGTGCACGCGGCCGTGTGGGACGTGCGGGATGTCGGATCGGGGATGTCGGACGTCGGATGTGACGGGGACTGATGAACTCGCCCCCGCCCTGCCTGTTCAACGAGGACGTCGCCGCGACGGGCGTGCACGCCCTGCGGGAGGCGGACCCGGTCCTTTGCGGCGTCATTGATCGGGTCGGGCCGTTTCGCCTGAAGCCGGAGAAGGACCTGTTCGCCCTGTTGGTGCGGGTGGTGATCTCCCAGCAGATCAGCATGGCTGCGGCGAAGACCGTCGCCGCCCGGCTCAAGGCGGCCACGCCGCGGGGGAAGTTCACCGCGACGGCGCTGCGGGCGCTGTCGATCGAGGAGATCCGGGCCTGCGGGCTCAGCGGGGTGAAGGCCGGGTACGTGAAGAATCTCGCCGAGGCCGCCCGGGGGATGAAGCTGAAGGAGTTCCCGACCCTCCCCGATGCGGAGGTGACGGCCCGCGTCACCGCGGTGAAGGGACTGGGGCCGTGGACGGCCCGGATGGTGCTGATGTTCGGCCTCGGCCGGCCGGACGTGCTGCCGGTGGGGGACCTCGGCATCCGCAACGCCGCCCGCAGCCTGTACGGGTTCGATACCGTCCCCCCGCTCGCCGAGCACGCCGCCGACGTCTGGGCCCCGTGGCGGACCGTCGCCGCGTGGTACCTCTGGCGGCACATCGACACCGTCGGCGTCACCGAGGGCCTGCACGACTATCCGGTGTGAATCTCCCGTAACGCCGAGGCCCCGCGGGGC
>NZ_JBINJD010000258.1:0-4163 GCF_043951915.1 Alienimonas sp. DA493
CCCCTCACCCCCGACCCCTCTCCCCCAAAAGGGGGCGAGGGGAGAACGAACGCCGCCGGTTCAATCCAGTGCCGGCGGTTGCCAGTCGCCCCAGTGGTCGAGGTAGTAGGCGCAGGCCGGGTCGTCGATGTGCTCCTCCAGCCAGGTTTTGGCGGCGGCGACGCGGTCGTGCTCCTCCTCGAGCGTCAACCGGCCGGTCAGGACGCGGGTTCTTAAGAAGACGAAATAGGTGTCCAGCACGTCGCAGCGGCAGTAGCGATTAATCTCGTCGTCGCCGCCGGCGTCGTGGTATTCCTGCACCTGGGAGCCGTCCATGCCGGACTTGCCCGGTTTGCCCAGCAGGTTCGCCAACAGGTTCAAGCCCCCGGACAGCCGGGCCGCCCCGTAATTGCTGAGGGCCTCCATTAAATCTAGGTGGGCCTCGCCGTTATAGCGGTTGCGGGGCTGTTTGTAGCTGGGGCCGCTGTCGAGGAACCATTCCGGCAGGCTCAGCCCGTCGCGGTAGGCGGACAGTTCCAGCACCGGCAGGTCGTAGCCGCGGCCGTTGAAGGACACCAGCGTGGGCCGGCGATAATACTTCCAGCCCTCCCAGAACTGCTTGACCATCGCGGAGGGGTCGAATCGCGGGGCGTCCAGGCTGGAGAGCCCCAGCAGCGTGCCGTCGGCGGCGACCTTCGCCACCGCGATCGCGCAGGGCCGCACGAAGGTGACCGGCAGCACGTCGCTGCCCTTCTTCTCCAGCAATTCCTTGCGGTAGCGGTTCACGGCCTCCACGGGGGCGAGGTCCGCGTGCGGGTAGTGCACCCGGCTGATCAGGTCCCCGTCGCCGACGGCCTCCACGTCGAAGACCAAATGGGTGACGGGCTCGGGCACGGGGCAGGCAGGGGGAGGGGGGAGGAGGAGGGGGTGAGGGGCAAACGCCGTCGTCGGCCGTATTTAATCCGCCGGGTAGAGCGGGCCGAGTTTTAAATCGCCGACGCCGGTGACCGGCACGGCGGCGTCGGGGCCGGCGTACGTGACGAGTTTCCACTCCGTCTCGGACAGCCGGGTGTAATGATCGACGCTCGGCTCCTCCTGGGAGACGAGGAGATAATCCGTCAGCGAGGGAATCGTGCGGTACTCCTCCAGCTTGGCGCCGCGGTCGACCGCCTCGGTGGTGGGGGAGAGCACTTCGACGAGGACGAGCGGGTTGGTGACGGTGTCCTGCTCGCCGTCGAGCATCTCCGGCGGCCGCGGCGTCAGCATGACGTCGGGATACCGAAACCGCCCGTCGGCGACCCGCAGCCGCATATTGGACCGAAACGTCTTCATCGGCCTGCCGGCGATCAGGTCGTCGAACGCTCGTTCGATCGCCTTCGCCAGATCGATGTGGAGTTCGCTTTCGCCGGCCATCGGGAGCAGTTCGCCTTGGGAAAACTCGGTTCGCTGGCCCTCCGACTCGTTTCGTTCGATCCGCAGGTACTCCGCCTCCGTCAGCCGCACGTCCGGGGCGGGCGGGGCGGAGCCGGGCGCGGGCGTCGCGGCGGCGGGCGGCGGATCGAGGGTGGCGGGCATCGGGGGGCGCCGGTCGGGGAAGAACGCCTCCAACGATACCGCATCCGCCGCGGCGTCGGGCGTCCGCGACTCCGCCGGGCTCGGTGGCGGCGGGGGGGCGGGGAGGGGAAGATCGCCGTCCGCCCGCCCCATTGAGCCCCGCCGATGCGTTCCGCCGTCCTGCCGTTCGTCGCGCTGCTGTTCGCCTGCGTCCTCGTCCCCGACGCCGCGGGGGACGAACGGCCGAATCTTCTGCTGGTGTTCGCCGACGACCTCGGCCAGCGGGACCTCGGCTGTTACGGGTCGCCGTTCTATGAAACGCCGCACATCGACGCCCTCGCCGCCCGCGGGGTGCGGTTCACGCAGGCCTACGCCGCCTGCCCGGTGTGCAGCCCCACCCGGGCCAGCGTCTACACCGGCCGCTACCCGGCCCGGCTGCCGCTGACGGACTGGCTGAAGGGCCGCCGCCAGCCGAAAGACTCCCCCATCCTGCACGCCGAATACCTCGATCAACTTCCGCTCGAACAGGTGACGGTCGCCGAAGAATTGAAGGCCGCCGGCTATCGCACCGGGTTCATGGGCAAGTGGCACCTCGGCGGCGAGGGCTTCCTGCCCACCGATCAGGGGTTCGACGTGAACGTCGCCGGCGGGGCCAACGGCAACCCGGGCCACTACTTCTGGCCGCAGTGGCAGCGCCGGGTGCAGGGGCTCGAAGGGGAATACGACGGCCAATACATCACCGATCTGCTGGCGAAGAAGGCCGCCGGCTTCGTGACGGAGTCCTCCCAAGAACCGGCCCCGTGGTTCCTCTGCGTCGCCACCTATCAGGTGCACACGCCCATTCAGGCCAAGGAGGATTTACAGGCCAAATACGAAGCGAAACGGGACCGCCTCGCCCAGGAGGACCCCCGCTTCGCGCAGGCCGGCGGCAACGGGCGGAACGGCAACCCGAGCATTCCCGTGCAGAACAACCCCCGCTACGCCGCGATGGTGGAGAGCCTGGACGACCTCGTCGGCACGGTCGTGGACGCCGTGGAGCAGGCCGGCGAACTGGAGAACACCCTGGTCGTGTTCTTCAGCGACAACGGCGGGCTGAGCGTCTCCGAAGGGCCGCACACCCCGGCGACCACCAACGCCCCGCTGCGGGCCGGCAAGGGCTGGCTGTACGAGGGCGGCATCCGCGAACCGCTGATCGTCGCCGGCCCCGGCGTCGCCGAGGGGAAGACCTGCGACGTGCCGGTGATCTCCAACGATCTGCGGGCCACCTTCCTGACCGCCGCCGACGTGGAGGAGGTCGACCCCCGCGACGGCGTCCGCCTGAACGACCTGCTCGCGGAACCGAACGCCCCCGAGGAGCTGCCTCGGCCGCTGTTCTGGCACTACCCGCACTTCTCCAACCAGGGCGGCTCCCCCGGCGGCGCCCTGCGGTACGGCGACTGGAAACTCATTGAACGCTACGAGGACGGCTCCCTGGAGTTATTCAATCTGGCCGACGACCCCGACGAAACCCGCGACCTCGCCGCCGAACGGCCGGAGAAGGCGCAGGAACTGCGGGCGACGCTGTCCCAGTGGCGCCAGGAGGTGAAAGCGAACATGCCCACGGCGAACCCGAAGTTCACGGGAACCGTCGACGGCCCGGGGCCGGTGTTGGAACGCTGAGGGCGTTCTCGCCGGCGGGCGTCGCGGACGACTACGCCAGCGTCCCGGACCCTTCAAGGGTCCGGGACGCTGCGGATACGCAGCGGCTCTCCGGCGTGGCGGCGTCCGACAGGCGGCGGCGGGCGTCGATCACTTCTTCCGCCAGCGGGCCGGGCAGGGCATCCAGGCAGCGCCGCGTGAACGTGTCCACGATCGACTCATAGCGGTCGCCCAACAATTCCTGCGCGGCGTCCCCGGCGTCCGGCAGGAAGGCGTGGTGCAGGCGTTGCGACAGGGCCCCGAGGAACGCCGTCCCCACCTCCGCCTCATAGATCGGCGCGAGCAGCACGCTCGAGACGGCGACGAGGTAGCCGTGGTCCGCGTGGCTCTCCCCGGAGGCGAACGGCGGACCGGCGCCGCGGCGGGGGGCGTCGGCAAGGCGGTCGAGAATCTCCGCGAACGGCGGGGCCGTCTCCTCGTCGAGCAGGTCCTCCAGCCGGGCGGCGGTCGCCTCGTCGGCCAGCGGCAGATCGCCGGCGGCGGCGGCGAGGGCGGTCGGCAGCGGGGCGGGCAGGACTTCGGTCCACCCGGCGATCGAGCGCCGCAGCGTCTCGGCAATCGCCGGCTCCTCCAGACCGGCGTCGGCCAGCACGCGGGCGTCGATCCCCCCCAGCCGGGCGGCGGCGACGGCGGCGGCGGCCTCGGAGTAGGCGACGGCGGCGGGGTCGTGCCCTTCCAGCAACATCGCCCAGGCGCCGCGGAAGCGGTCCGCGGCGAAGGTCCCGGTCGGATCGCCCAGGGCGACCCGCACCCGTTTTAATTCGTTCATCTCCGCCAGGAGCGGCCGCAGGGCGGCGAGCCGGGCGGGCGGGGGGGCGTCGGCGGCGTTCACGGCTTCACCGCCGCCACGGGGCGCTGGGCGTTGCACGGTCGCGAGCGGGCGGGCCGTTTCTCCTCCTTTTTCACGCGGAGGCCCGGCCGGGCCTCCGCGT
>NZ_JBINJD010000259.1:0-4091 GCF_043951915.1 Alienimonas sp. DA493
GATCCCGGCCGCGTCCCCGTTGCTCCCTTCAAGGACTGACCCGATGAAGTTCCCCGCCGCCCTGACCGCCCTCGCCTTGACGACCGCCGTCGTCGGGTGCAGCCCCGAGGAACCCGCCGACGACGCGGCGCTCGTCACGGCCGACGAACACGCCGACGACGGGCACGCCCCCGCCGGCGAAGCCCGGGACCACTCCGGCGAGCACGGGCACGGCGCCGGCCCGCACGGCGGCACGGTCGCCGACTGGGGCGGCGGCACGTACCACCCCGAGTTCCTCGTCGACCACGACAAACAGCAGGCGACGGTCTACATCTACGGCCCGGACGAGCGGACGCCGACCCCGCTCCCCGCCGAGTCGATCCGCCTCACGATCGTGGAGCCGGAGATCGACGTCGAACTGACCGCCTCCCCGCAGGAGGGCGACCCGGAGGGGAAGGCGTCGCGGTTCGTCGGGACCGACCCGGCCTTCGGCGAGGTCCGCGAGTACGAGGGCACGGTCAGCGGCCTCGTCGACGGCACGCCCTACACCGGGGACTTCGAGGAGGTCGCCCACGCCTCCAGCGAGGAATAATTCAAGCCGTGCGTTCGACGATCGTCATCCCGCCCCCGACGCCCCCGCCGATCGGCTCGGGATCGTCGGGGGCGCGTTATCAGAGCGTTCGCTGCGGTGGAGAGCCCCCGTCGCCGGCCTCATGGTCGCGGCGGCGTCCGAACTGGCGGACCGCGATCCCCGCTTCGGGGCGCCGGCGCTGACGCCGCCCCTGACGAACGTGATCGCGTTCGTCGCCGTCTGGCAGAAGGAGGGCGACCTGCCGCGACCGGACCGCTGGCCCGGGAGACCCCCGTGCTCGTCCCGCTCGGCCTGCCGTTCTTCGTCCCGCTGGCCCTCGCCCCGCGGTCCGGCTCTCGTTCCGGCCCGCCTTCGGCCTCGGTCTGACACCGGCGACCGCCGCGATCGCGGCGTGGTTCGTCTTCCGCCCCCGCCCGGAGTGGAACTGAACCCGCGGCCCCGGCGCCCGTGTTGCACGTGAGGCCCCCTCGGCGCCGGTCGATATCGCCCGGCGCCTCCATACATCACGAAAATAATAATTCCGGAGCCGATCATGCCGCGTCTCAAGATCGCCCTTCTGCTCGTCGCCGGTTCGATCGTCGCGGCCGACGTGGCCGCCGCCCAACCTCCTTGGGTGGAACGGGCCCAACGCCAGAAGGAGTTCGAAAAGAATCTCCGCGAGCAGGCCCGCGAGACGGCGAAGCGGCGGGCGGAGTTTGAGCGGGAGGCCCGCAAGCGGCAACAGGAGGCGTTCAAACAGCAGACCGAGGCGCTGCGGGAGGCGGAGAAGCGGGAGGCGGAGCGGCTGCGGGAACTGTCGAAACGGGAGCAGGAACGGGATCGCGAACGGTCCGCCGCCCCCTTCGTCGGCCCGCCGCCGCCGCCTGGGGCGTACGGGGCGTACGGGGCGTACGGGCGGCACGACCGCGACCGTTCGCCCTATACCCCTTACGATCCGGCGTTCGGCGGGGCCATGCCGTCTCCGTACGGCGACGGGATCTGGTCCCGTTTCGGCGCCCCCCCGGGACCGTCGTTCCCGCCCGGCTCCTACGCCCCGTACCCCCTCGGCGAACCGCGGTTCCGGCCCGCCCCCGACTGAACCGCGTCGGAGGAGCAGGCCGCCGGCGGGCCGACGCCGCCGGGCCCGCCGCGAGCTAATTGGAAAATCCCGCCCCGCCCCGCCCGGACCCGGGCCGGGCGGAGTTCTCCGCAAAGTCAGTCAGCGCTCGGCCCGCTCCTTCAGCCCATCGATCGCCTCGCTCGCCGGCCGGCGGTTCAGTTCCTCCGCGGTCGTCAGGCCGAACCGCCGCCAGAGTTCTTCGGTCAATTCGACGCCGGCCTTCCGGCCGAAGACGTGCAAGGCCCGGACCTGCTTCCACGGTTCCGACAGGAAGGCCCGTCGCGACGACGATCGGGAGCTGAACGCGGACGAACCGTTCCCCGGTGCCGTCCGGGCCGTTGCGTTCGCCCATGCCGTCGATGATCGGGTCGCCGCCGCAGAAGACGCGGGACTGTCCGAGCGGCTTCCCGTTCACGGCGCCCTCCCGGCGGCGACGGGGACGGGCACGATTCCAGCACAGGGGAGGGACCGTCAAGGGTCGCCGTCCGCCGCACGAACGTCGGCACGCCGAAGACGGCCCCGGAGACGCTGCAGGACGCCCCTGCCGCCCGAGACGGCCTCCGCCCCGCGTGAGACCGTCGCGGGGACGCACGCGAGAGCGGAGGCGGGCTGGAACCGGGCGGACGGGTCGGGCTGCTGCCCGATGGGCTACGCTGGCGCCGATTTCTCGCACTCCCCCCGGACGGCCCCCGCCGTGTTCTCCCGCAACGTCGCCCTCGTCCTCGTTCTGTCCGCGGCGTGCGGCTGCCGTCCGAACCCTGAGGCGGACTCGCCGGCGGTCCCCGAGGCGTTCCCCGGCGATCCGGACGGCTTCCCTGGCCACCGCGATGGCTTCGACCCCGATCCGTCGGCGCCCGCAGCTTCCGTCCCGGTCGATCGATCCGCCGAGGGCGACGTGGTGGTGGCGACATGGAATAGCGGCCCCCTGTTCTCCGTCGCCGACGCCGAAGCCCGTTCCGACGACTTCGCCGCCCTCGCCGCGGACGTGCAACCGAACGTGCTGCTGCTGGACGAGATCACCTCGCTGGAGGTCGCCCGAACGGTCGCCGAGGCGATGAGGATGCCGGCCGGTGCCGAGCACGTCGTCGTCAGCGACTTCAACCTGAACGACGACGCCCAGTACAGCAGCCTGGAGGCGGCGATCCTTCCCGATATCCGCTGACGAACGCCGTCAAGTTCGACCGCGGGACGGACGGCAACGGCCGGCCGGGGCATCCCCCGGAGCGGAAGCTGGAGCGGGTCGATCTGGACGGCGTAGCCGACATGGGCGCGGGCCGGGCTTCCTCGCCGCGGAGGTCCCGGAGCTGGGAATCGTGGCGGTCGTGACGCACCTGAAGTCCTCCGGCGGCCGATCGGGCGACAGCGACCGGGACGACGCCCGCAAGCGGGAGATTGTCGCCGCGGCGATGGCCCGGCACGTCGCCGAGCGGATGGCGGACGATCCGAACTGACGGCCGTGGTCGGCGGGGACTTCAACGTCGGCGAGACCGACCCGGCGAAGAGCGGGACGAACCCGGCCGACGAAGAGACGGGCACCCACGTCCTGCTGGTCGGCGGGCTGGTGGACGGGCTGCGGCTGCGGAGCCTGTCCCGCGACATGGGCAACACCTACGACGACGCCCCAGGGGACGGCGTCTTCCCGTACGCCGACTCCGGGGCGATCGACGTGTTGGACGTCGGCGGGGCGGCGGAAGAACAGTTCAGCGAATCCCGCCGCGGGAGCGACACGTTCGGCAGCGACCACGACCCGGTCTGGACCGTGCTGGCGCCGTGAACGATCCGGCCGACGTCCCGACCGCCGCCGGCCGCCGGCCGCCGGGCGTGGCGGCTGGTCCGCACGCTCGCCCTGCCGTGGGCCGTCTGCGGGGGGCTGTTGTGGGCGCTCGTCGGACTGACGCCGGCGTGGGACAGCCTGAACGTCGATCGGGGACCGAACATGGCGAACGGACTCGTCGCCGACGTGACCGCGATTTTCGCTACACCCCTGAGTCCGGCCAGTTTGTCCGTGACCTGGCGCCCCCGCGATTATTACCTCGGCTGTTTGCACCCCTTGAGAAGGCGGGGCGCCATCTTGGACCCCCTCGACCTCGGGGGGCGGCGCCCCCCCGGGGTTCGGTTGACGCTGGCGGGTACCGACGGGGGGCGGGGTGGTTTGCTGCACCTCAGCCTTTGGCGGCTGCTCCCGACCCCGCTGCTGTGGAGCGGCTTCAACCTGCGGCGGTGGGTCCGCCGGGGAAGCAATTCATGACCGACGCACCGGTCACCGCCGGCCGACGGGTCTGGGCGCTGACGTGGCGGCTCGCCCTGCCGTGGGCCGTCTGCGGCGGGGCCCTTTGGCTGCTGGTCGCGGCGACGCCGGGTATGAAGTCCGTCGACGGCTTCGTTCGGGACGATCTGACCTCTGGCCTCGCGGTCGTACCC
>NZ_JBINJD010000025.1:0-46715 GCF_043951915.1 Alienimonas sp. DA493
TCGTCTCGGCCGTGCGGCGGACGACGCACGGCCGGAGCTTGCGCTCCGGGCTCACGACGTCACCCCTGTGCGAAGGCGATCGAGATCCTGCCAGAACCCAGGATAGGTCTTCGCCACGCAGCCCGGGTCGGCGATCCGCACGCCCTTCGCCCGCAGGCCGATCAGGGCGAAGCTCATCGCCATGCGGTGGTCGTCGTAGGTGTGAACCGTTGCCGGCGTGACCGGCTTGGGGGCGATCGTGAAGCCGTCGGGGCGCTCCTCGCACTCCTGTCCGAGCTTGCGGAGTTCCGTCACCACGGCGGCGACGCGGTCCGTTTCCTTGTGCCGGGCGTGGGCGATCCCGGTGACCGTCGTGGGCCCGTCGGCGAACACCGCCACCGCGGCGGCCGTCTGGGCGGTGTCGGAGATCGGCCCCATGTCGAACGTCTGCCCGCCCTTCAGCCGGCCGTTCGGCGGGCCGGTGACGGTCGTCCTCACCTCTTCTCTCACCACCCGGCAGCCCATCGCTTCGAGGACCGACAGAAAATCCATGTCCCCCTGCACGCTGCCGGTCCCGAGGCCCTCCACGGTGACGGTCCCCCCAAGGATCGCCGCGGCGGCGAACCAGTAGCTCGCGGCGCTGGCGTCCGGTTCGACGGCGTACTCGACGGCGGTCGGCGTCTGGGGGGCGATGTGGAACGTGTTGCCGTCCTCGGTCACGTTCACGCCGAACGCCTCCAAGACCCGCCGCGTCATCACGACGTACGGCACCGAGACCAACTCTCCCGGCACCCGCAGCGTGAGCGGCCCGCGGGCCGCCGGGGCGGCCATCAGCAACGCGCTGAGGAACTGGCTGCTGGCGCCGCTCTCGACGGTCGCCGTGCCGCCGGAGAGGCCGGTCGTTTTCACCGTCAGCGGGGGGCAGCCGTTGTTCAGGTCGCAGGTCGCCGTCGCCCCGAGTTGGTTCAGGGCGTCGACGAGGTCGCCGATCGGGCGCTGCCGCATCCGGGCGACGCCGTCCAGCCGGTAGGTCCCCCGGCCGGCGGCGGCGACGAGGGCGGTGAGGAAGCGGATGCTCGTGCCGCTGTTCTCGCAGAACAGCCCGGCGTCGCTGACCGGCAGTTCGCCCCCGCAGCCGGTCAGGCGGACGGTGGCGGCGTCCGGGTTGTGGTCGACGTCTAACCCCAACGCCGCCAAGGCGTTGAGCATCACGCGGGTGTCGTCGCTGTCCAAAACGCCGGTGAGGGTGGACGTCCCGTCCGCCAGCGCCGCGACGGCGAGAGCCCGGTTCGTCAGGCTCTTGCTGCCCGGCGGGCGGAGCGTGGCGCCGCCGAAGCCCTCGACGGGCGTGATCGGCAGCGGGTCGGGGAGCGAATCGAGCACGGGCGAGCGAGCCTAAGCCGGAGCCAGGGCTCCGGTTCGGACAGCGGGGGGAACGACGAACGGCGGGACGCCGAACCCGGCAGGCTACCCGGTCCGGCCGCTTGAGGCGAATCGACCTCCCGCCGCCGGATTGCTCCAGACGAGCGCGGCGGCAGCGGTCGTCCGGCCGAGGGCGGGGACGAACTCCGCAACCGGCGCATCTTGCCGAATTTGCCCGAGCGGCGGAGGCCCCCGGGTCGCCCGGCGGCCGATCTCCCCTCCGCGGTCCCGCCCTTTGCCGGGACCGTCCCGCCCCGTCCCCCGCCCCGCCGCCCCCGGACGTCCATGCTCGCCGGCCTCGCCCCGTTCCGCCTCCTGCGGTCCGATTTGTTTCGCCGGGCGCTGCGGCGTGCGGTGCGGTTGGGCGTGATGCTCGGGCCGATGATCGGTCCGCTCGCTTCGTCGGCGGCGGGGGCGGAGCTGTTCCCGACCGATCCTTGGGCCGCGGTGGCGGACGCGGCGTCGATCGACGGGCTGACGGGGGTCGGCGACGCGGCCCGGTGGCGGCGGGCGAGTTCCTGGGCGGCGTCCGGGGCGGAGTTCGCCTCGTTCCCCTCGGCCGCGGAGGCGTCGGCGGAGCTGGCGGCGGGCACGGCGACGATCGGGGAGCGGGAGGCCGTCGAACCGGCGCCGGCGCTCGCCCCGGCGTTGCTGGCGCTGGCGGCCCCGGGGGCGGCGCCCCGGGAGGAGCGGGCGGCGGCGGCGGAGTTGGACTGGCTCAGCGGCGCCGGGCTGGCGGTGCACCCGGTGCGGTCGGTCGCCGTCGCCGCGACGCCCCGGCTGCCGGGCGTCGTCGCGGCGCCGGCGGTCCCGGTTCAGGTCGCCGAAGGGACGCCGGCGCTGGCGGCGCCGGAGCCGCCCCCGGTCTTCGCCGCCCTCCTGCCCGCGGAGGAACCGGCGTCAGGCCGCCTGCCGCTGATCGCCGCCAAGCCGGCCTCCCCCGCGGTGCGGGCGGCCCGGCGGGCGGGCGGGACGCGGTTGGTGGAAACGCCGGCCCGCGTCATCCGCACCGCGGGCGCCCCGCGGGCGGTGGCGGACGCCGTCGCCCGCTTCCTCGCCGCCACGGCGCCGGGGGCTTGGTCGGGGATGGGAACTGAACTGGCGACGCCCGCCGCCCGGACGGCCGGGGCCGACAACGCAGCCGGCACAGACGGCACAGCCGGCCCGCTCCGCCAGTAACCGGCCCGCGGTCGGCGGACCGGCCGATAGAATCGGCGTCGCCCCCCCGCGTCGCCCGGTTCCCCACTGCTCGGGTCTCCGTCGCTTGCTCGTTTCCGCCGCCGTGTCCTCATGATCGTCCGTTCGCTCCGCCGCCGTCGCGTCTCCCGTTCGGCGGGGCTCGTCCTGCTGGCGGCGACGGCGTTCGGCCCGACCCTCTCGACGGCGGCGGCCCAGGAACGGTCCCGGGCCGGGTACGGGCCGACGCTGGCGGAGCGGCGGGCGGCGGTGCGGTTGGCCCAGCGGGAACGGGACGCGGCCCGGCGGCAGCGCTCCTCCTACCGGGGCGCCGGCGGCTATTCCTTCGGGGACTTCGGCGGCGGCGTGCCGGACGCGGCCCTCGACGGACCCCGGCTCCTGCGGAACGAACCGGACGCCGACGGGGTCGTCACCCAGGTGACGGTCGTCGTGCTGGTGGACGGCGCCGCCGGCGTACTCGGGGCGCGGGTCTGGCGGGAGTCGCTGGCCTCCCTCGGCGTGGACACCACCGTCCGCACCGGCCGGCCCGGCGACACGATCGGCGTGACGGACTCGACCGGCGTCGGCCTGCGGACCGTCACCGCCACCGGCCGCCTCGACCGCGGCGGCGAACTCGTCTTCCCGGACCGCCGCTTCGCTCCGGGGGACCGGCGGGCGCTGAAGGCGTGGGTGAACTCCCTGACGACCCACGGGGCCGCCGGCGATCCCCGCGGACAGCCGCTGTGGGGGCTCAGCGGCGGGCAGTTCCGCACCGTCTTCGACGCCCTCTCCGCCCCGGCCCCGGCGGCGTTCGGGCCGCGGGCCGGCGGGGCGGTCAACCCGGCGCTGCTGGCGCTAGAACTGCCCCCGACCCTCCCGCTGCGGTTTACCCCCGAGGCGACCGCCCGGCTGCGGGACCCGGCGATCAACGGCCCGGCCGCGGCGGACGACGGCCCGCTGCCGACGTTCTCCAAGGGCACCGCGCTGGCGGCCCTGCTGGCCCGGCGGGGGCTGGCGTTCCACCCGACCCGCACCCCGGCCGGCGGGCTGGAACTCGTTGTGGTCGAACGGCCCGCCGCGGACGCCCTGACGCCGATTCCCGGCACGGCGGACGCCGCGGAGGCCGTCGACGCGGACGCCGCCGCCCCTGTCGGAGCGTGGCCCGTGGGCTGGAAGGTGGCCGACGGCCCCGGCCGCCTGGCGGCGGCGGGGGGGATCTTCGCCCTCACGAACGTCGGGGTGCGGGAGAGTTCCCTCAACGACTTCGCCGCGGCCGTCGAGGCCGCCTGCGGGGCGCCGGTCGTGCTGGACGTCGCCGCGCTGCGGGCGGTCGGCGTGGACCCGGCGACCGCCACGGTCTCCGTCCCCCCCGGCCGCGGGGCGTGGGACCGGGCCGTCCGGTACGCCGTCGCGGAGCACGCCCTCAAGAGCGAACTCCGCCGCGACGAGGCCGGCCGCGGCTTCCTCTGGATCACTCCCGCCCGGCGGTAGGCGGCCGGGGCGGGGGTCGGGTCGCGGCGACGGATGACGGCGGCGGTGACGTTAGGGTATCTGTGAGAACGTCCCGCACGTCCGCCGTTCGCCGCCGTTCCGTTGACCGACGCACCCTTCCCGCGGCCGTTTCTCTGGCGTGAACCGCTGTGGCGCCGGGCCGTCGCGGAGGTCGTCGGCACGTTCGCCCTGGTGGCGATCGGCTGCGGCGCCGCCGCGGTCAACGCGGCGACCGCCGAGGCCACGGGGGCCGGGGCGGTGACTCACCCGGGCGTCGCCCTCGCCTTCGGGCTGGTGGTGTTCTGCGTAATCGAAACCGTCGGGCCGATCTGCGGGGCGCACCTGAACCCGGCGGTGACGGTCGCCTTCGCCCTGGACCGCCGGCTGGCCTGGCGGGACGTGCCGGTGTATTTGCCGGCCCAGTGCCTCGGGGCGACGGCGGCGGCGTACTGCCTGCTGGCCCTGCTGGGCGACCCGGCCCACGCTGGGGTGACGCGGCCGAACGCGGCGATCGGGATCACCCAGATCGGCGCCCTGCTGGTCGAGGCGGCGCTGACCTGCGGGCTGATGACGACGGTTCTCGCCGTCGCCACCGGCCCGAAGGAGAAGGGCCTGCTGGCGGGGCTGTCCATCGGCGGGGTCGTGGCGATCGAGGCGATGGCCTTCGGCCCGGTGACCGGGGCGAGCATGAACCCGGCCCGCTCCCTCGGCCCGGCGGTCGCCGCGGCGGAGTTCGGCGACCTCTGGCTCTACCTCGTCGGCCCGACGGTCGGAGCGGCCGCGGCGGTGCCGCTGTACCGGCTGATCCGCCCGGCCGCGGTTGCGGGCTCGTAGGGTCCGCTGTGCGGACCGTTCTCAGCGGGGTTGCGACGACGATCCCCGGTCCGCAGAGCGGACCCTACCAGCTCTGCCGGTCGCGGCGGCGCCCGGCGGGCGAGTGGGGAGCCCGGCGCGAGGCGGCCGACCGAACCCGGGTTCGCCCTCCCTTTCGGCTCCCCCGCCGTCATGTCCGACCTCACGCTGCACGCCCCCCTCGCCGCTTCGCTGGATCCGATCGCGGAGTTGAAGCTCCGCCGCTGGGCCCGGGAGCACCACGTGCCCGCCGCCGAACGCGACCCGCTGTGGCACCCGGTCGTCTGGCAGGAGATGGCCGCCCGCGACCGGGAACGGGCGGAATTCGCGGCGTTGCAGGCCCGCTCCCTCCGCCGCGCCGCCTGAGCGTGCGCTCCCGCGGGAGAGCCGGCGGACGCCCCTCGGCGACCGCCGACCGCGGGGGGCGCCAGGGGCGTCGAAGCGGCAAATCCCCGGGACGCAGGGCCGATCTGAGTGTTCCGCCGGCGCCGGGATCTTTACGATCGCTCCGCTCCGCCCCCCGCTCCGGTCGCCATGTCCGCCGCTCCCGACGCCCGTCCCGCCGCGACCAAGCCCGCCCCGGCAGGATTATTCGACTCTCCGGGGCGAAACCTCTCCGCCTCGGTGGTGGTGTTCCTCGTCGCCCTGCCGCTGTGCATGGGCATCGCCTTGGCCAGCGGGGTGCCGGTCTCCGCGGGGCTGATCACCGGGATTGTCGGCGGGCTGCTGGTTGGGTTCTTCGCCGGGGCGCCGCTGCAGGTTAGCGGGCCGGCGGCGGGGCTGACGGTCATCGTCTACGAGATCGTCCGCGAGCACGGCATCGAGACGCTCGGCCTGTGCGTGCTGGTGGGCGGCCTGTTGCAGGTCGTCTGCGGGCTGGTCGGCTTCGGCGTCTGGTTCCGGGCGGTCAGCCCGGCGGTGATCCGCGGGATGCTCACCGGCATCGGCGTGCTGATCTTCGCCAGCCAGATGCACGTGCTGGTGGACGATCTTCCGCCCGGCGGCGGATTGCAGAACCTCGCCACCATCCCCAAGGCGATTCAGAAGGGGCTGCCCTGGCCGGAGATGCGGCCTGAGGACGAACGCACCGTCCAGGTGGACCTGCTGAAGGCCAGCGGCGCCCTGCACGAACGGCAGGAGATCCTGCGGGAACGCGTCGCCGAGCACGTCCCCACGGACTTCGCCCCCGCCTTGGGCGACGAGGACGACCCGGCCGCCGTGGCGATCGCCGAGGGCCTCGCCGAGGACGCCGCCGGCCTCGCCGCCACCCAAGCCGAGATCGCGGACGGCCTCCGCGACCTGCGCTCCAGCTTCGAGGCCGCCGGGCTGGGCGACGGCGCCCGCAGCGAACGCCGGTTCGACCGCCTGAACGAGGCGACCGCCGCGCTGGAGGCCGCCGTCGCCGCCCTCAATGCCGCCGAGGACCCCTCGGTCGCGGCGGCCCTCGACGCGCGGGCGAAGGTCGGCGCCGCCGAGGACGAACTGCTGGAGTTCGAAAACAGCCTGAAGAACCACGACGTGGCCGCCAAAGTCGGCTTCCTCACGATCGCGGTGATCGTCGTCTGGCAGTTGCTCGTCACGAAGGTCGGCCCGCTGAAGTTCCTCAACGTGATCCCGGCGGCGCTGTTGGCCGTGTTGGTGGCGACCGCGGCGGCGTGGGCGTTCGTGCTGCCGGTCGTCTACGTCGAAGTACCGGAGTCGTTGTTCGACGAAATCCGCTTCCCGACGATGGCGGTCCTGCGGACCGTCGATTGGGGGGCGGTGATCTCCGGCGGGCTGCTGATCGGCGCCGTGGCCAGCGCCGAGTCGCTGCTGTGCGCCGCGGCGGTCGACAAGCTGCACACCGGGTCGCGGGCCAACTTCGACCGGGAACTGTTCGCCCAGGGCCTCGGCAACACGGTCTGCGGCTTTCTGGGCGCCCTGCCGATGACCGGCGTGATCGTGCGGAGCAGCGCCAACGTCCGCAGCGGGGCCACCAGCCGGTCCAGCGCCATCCTGCACGGCCTCTGGTTGCTGATCTTCGTCGCCCTGCTGGGCTCCCTGCTGGCCCTGATCCCCACCACCGCCCTGGCCGGCGTGCTGGTGTACGTCGGTTGGAAGCTGATCGACTTCCACGCCGTGCGGGAGCTGTGGAAGCTCGGCAAGGGCGAACTGCTGGTGTTCGCGGTCACCGTCGCGGGCATCGTCTGCTTCGACCTGCTCAGCGGCGTGGTCGCGGGCATCGTGCTGGCGGCGATCCGCCTGCTGACCAAGTTCAACAAGCTGGACGTGAAGGGCGAACTGGAGGAGCCGGCCGCGCCCGGCGAGTCGCCGATCTACCACCTCCGGCTCCGCGGGGCCGCGACCTTCCTGAAGCTGCCGAAGCTCGCCGAGGCGTTGGACCAGATCCCCCCCGACGCCGACGTCCGGGCGGACCTCGCCGGGTTGAGCTACATCGACCACGCCTGCGTGGAACTGCTGGCCGAGTGGCGGACCCAGCACGAACAGTCCGGCGGCGAACTGTCGATCGACTGGGACGTGCTGCAGGACCGCTCCCGCAAGGCGGCGTTGCCCGAGGGGGCGATGCAGTCGACCCCGGCGTGAGCCCGGCGCGCTCAGCCCGTTCCCGGTGAGAGGCTGGACCGATGGCCCCGGCGGAGACCGACGAACCCGTCGACCTCGAGTTCGATGAGGATCGCGCGGGCTCGGCCTCCGCGGGCGGGCCCGCGCAAACGGTCGAGATCGACGCGACCGGCGGCTGTCTGATCGTTCTCACGGTCGTCGTGGGGCTGGCGCTGTTGCCGCTCTTCGTCCCGGGGGAGCTGCCGGACCCGTGGCGGCCGATCGCCCTGTTCCTCGGCTTGCCAATCCTCGCGGTCGCCGGCCTGCTCTACGGCGTCCTGCCGCTGAAGGTCCGCAGGGTGTTGGCGCTGGACGCCACTCGGTCGCCGACGTCGCTCGCTCCGAACGAGCCCTTTTCCGCCGAGGACGAAGCGTTTCTCACGGAGGCGGAGCGGTCTCTTGCGCCGTACGGATTCGGGCGAACCGCCCGGTTGGAGATGCCGGCGTCCGCCCCGGACGAGGCGCCGGCTGCGAGCGTGCGGTGGGCGCTGCTGACGGACCCGCCGCGGGCCGCCCCCGGCGACCCCAACCTTGAAGCGGGCGTGGTGGTGGCGTTCGTCTCGCCAAGCGGACCGCTGCCGGCGCGGCAGGTCGTGCAGATCACGCGGGAGTACGCCGACGGCTCTCTCATCTCCGTCAGCAACAGTCTGCTCGACGCCCCGATTCGCTCGGCGGGCGAGCATGTTCTGGTGACCGACTGGCTGACCGAACCGTCCGCCGCCGGGGACCTCTGGCGGGCGTTCGAGGCCGCCGAACGGGCGTGGCGGACGGCCGAGCCGGTGCATCATCCCGCCCGGGACTGGGCGGACGCGGTCGACCGCGGCTCGCGGCGGGCGATCGGCCGGCAGATTCTCGCCGGTCAGCGGACCGGCCCGCCGGAGGTCGTCACCGAACTCCGGGAGGCCGCGCGGCGGGGCGTCGCGGCTCCGCCGGTCCCGCCCGGCGTCTACCCGGCGACGCGGCGGCTCGCCTACCGGATGACGTGGCGGGGCCTGTGGCCCGGCTCCGCGTGGGGCCGCCGCCGTGAACGGCGGCGGGCGGTGCGGTGTCTGCGGGACTGGGGGCTCGAAGACCTGATTCCGGGCTGACTCCGCCGCGGTCCCGCCCGGCGCGGGGGAGCCGGCCTGCCGCCGTCGGCGGTTCCTGCGTAGACTGCCGGCCGCCCCCGTTCTCCCCGGCCGATATGACCGACCCGATCCTCCCCGCCGCCGCCCCCCCCGCCGACGGGTCCGCCGCCGACGGCCCGAACCGCCGGCTGTATATCGAGACGGTCGGCTGTCAGATGAACGTGCTCGACAGCGAACTGGTCGTTGGGGCGCTGCGCAAACGCGGGTTCGAGGTGACCTCCGACCCCGACGCCGCCGACACCCTGCTGTTCAACACGTGCAGCGTGCGGGAGAAGGCCGAGCAGAAGATTTACTCCTCCCTCGGCCGGCTGAAATATCGCAAGCGGAAACGGCCCGGCACCGTGATCGGCGTGCTCGGTTGCATGGCCCAGAAAGATAAGGATCTCGTCTTCCGCAAGATGCCGCACGTCGACCTCGTCGTCGGCACGGGGCAGCTCGCCGAGGTGCCGGACCTGATTGACGCCGCCCGTGAGAACGCCCTCCGCGGCTCGAAGAGCCGGCTGACGGCGCTGTCGCTCTCCCGGAAGGGCGGCGCCCGCAAGGAGATCGAGGCCAGCTTTGAAAGCTACGACCCGTTGCGCGAACCGACGATGCGGCCCACGCCGCACCAGGCGTTCGTGCGGGTGATGATCGGCTGCGACAAGTTCTGCACCTACTGCGTGGTCCCCAGCACCCGCGGGCCGGAGCAGAGCCGCGCCCCCTCCGACGTTCTCAAAGAAGTGCAGGTGCTCGCCGGGCAGGGCGTGAAGGAGATCACCCTGCTGGGCCAGACGGTCAACAGCTATAAACACTCCGGCGAGGGCAAGACCTATCGCCTCAGCGACCTGCTGTACTTAATCCACGACACGCCCGGCGTGGAGCGGATCAAATTCGTCACCGGCTACCCGCGGGACCTCGGCGACGACCTGCTGGAGGCGATCCGCGATCTCAAGAAGTGCTACCACTACCTGCACGTCCCGCTGCAAAGCGGCTGCGACGACGTGCTCAAGGTGATGAAGCGGGGTTACACCGTCGAGCAGTACCGCGACATGATGCACCGCGTCTGGGAGACCGTCCCGGGCTGTTCGGTCAGCAGCGACTTTATCGTCGGCCACCCCGGCGAGACCGAGGAGAGTTTCGAAAAGAGCGTCGACAGCGTGCGGGAGTTCCGCTTCAAGAACAGCTTTATCTTCAAATACTCCCCCCGCCCCGGCACCAAGGCTCACGAACGGCTGGCCGACGACGTGCCGGACGAGGTGAAGCGGCGGCGGAACAACGAACTGCTCGCCGTACAGAACGAGGTCAGCGAGGAGGAGAACGCCCGCAAGATCGGCGAGGAGGTCTCCGTGCTGGTCGAGGGCCCGAGCGTCCGCCAGAAGAAGACGGACGAACCGGCGGCCCCGGGCGAGGCGATTCAACTCACCGGCCGCACGCGGTGCGACCGCATCGTGGTGTTCGACGGCAACCCCCGGCTGATCGGCAGCACGACGCAGGTGCACGTGGACGACTGCACCGGCACCACGCTGATCGGCTCGATCGTCACCCGCGAGGTGACGCACCTCGGCGGCTTGCCGGTGCTGGTCTGACGACGCTCAAAACGCCTCCCCCGGTTCGCCGTCGCCGTGAGGCGGCGCGCCCTCGGAGGCGGTTCGTTAGAACCACTCCTTCTTTCTGACCATGTACGTCTCGTAAAACTCCTCGTCCGATTTGGTGAGGTAGATGATCCCCTCGATCAGGCCGATGACGGACATCGCCGCCGGAGCGAGGAGCGGGACGAACAACAGGCAGGGGCTGACGATCGAGCAGCCCACCGTGACGGCGAGCATGATGATCCCCGGCGTGTTCATGCCGAGGACGAATTTGTGCACGCCCAGCCCGCCGAGCACGATGCCCAGCACGCCGGCGAGCAGCTTCTTCTCCGACGCTTGGGACCGCGGATCGTGGGGCTCGCCGTGGGGCGGCGGGGGCTGGTGCGGGGGAGGCGGTTCGACGCTCATGGCGATCTTTCGGGATCGGGGACGCCCGAGGGTAGCGAGTCGCCGCCGCCCGCTCCCCCGTCGACCGAGTTCCCGCCCGCCCCCGTCGGTCCGCTACGCTTCGACCCGGGTGCCGATCCGCTCGCCGGCGACGACGCGGCCGATATTGCCGGCCCGCTGATAATCGAAGACCACGATCGGGATGCCGCCCTCCATGCAGTGGTGGATCGCGGTGGCATCCATCACCTGCAGGCCCTTGTCGAGCACGTCTTTGTAGGTGATCGTCTCGTACCGCTGGGCGTGCGGGTTCTTCAGCGGATCTTCGGAATAAATTCCGTCGACCTTCGTCGCCTTCAGCACGGCGTCCGCTCCGATCTCCCGGGCCCGCAGGGCAGCGGCGGTGTCGGTGGTCACGAACGGGCTGCCGGTGCCCGCAGCGAGAATCACCACGCGGCCCTTTTCCAGGTGCCGTTCGCAGCGGCCTTTAATGAACGGCTCGCAGACGTTCGCCATCGGGATGGCGCTCTGCAGCCGGACCTGCACGCCGACGTTCTCCAGCGCGTCCCGCAGCGCCAGGCCGTTGATCACCGTCGCCAGCATGCCCATATAGTGGGCCGTCGGCGGGTTGATGCTGGCGGAGACCTCGCTGAACTGCTTGCCCCGCAGGATATTGCCGCCGCCGGTCACGACGGCGAGTTGGCAGCCCGCGTTCGCCACGTCTTTGATCTGGTCGGCGAGTACGCCGACCTGATCCATCGCGATGCCGCTCTCCCCCCGCCGGCAGAACGTTTCGCCGGAGACTTTGAGCAGGACGCGGCGGTAAGCGGGCTCGGACATGAATTCGGGCGGTCTTACGAAGGAAATGACGAATGAAGAATGTCGAATGACGAACGATTCCACGGCACGGCCGTTTCGTCATTTGTCATTCCACATTCGGTCATTCCCGGATCAGCCCTGGCCCAGCACCCAGAGGGTGAAGCCCTTGGCGGTGAGGTTCTTCTCGGCCAGCGCCTGGCTGACGGTCTTGCTGTCGTCCTTGGCGAACGGCTGCAGGTTCAACACGCCGTTTTCGACGTAGTAGGCCTTCATGCGGCCGTCGACGATCTTATCGATGATGTTGTCCGGCTTGCCGGAGCCCTTCGCCTCCGCGGTGAGGCGGTCCCGTTCGGCTTTGACGGCGTCGGCGTCGAGGTCCTCGGCGACGGTCACCTTCGGCCGCAGGGCGGCGATGTGCATCGCCACGTCCCGCATCGTTTCGCTGTCGGCCTTCTCGCCGTCGGCCTGGAACAGCACGGCGGTCTTGCCGTCGTGGTGCACGTAGCCGGCGACCGGGCCGCTGAGCTTGCAGACGCGGGCGACGACGATCTTCTCGAGGATCTTGTTGCTGATCTCCTCGTGCTGATCGCGGAGGCTCTTGCCGGCGGACGGGCTCTGCTGATCGAGCAGTTCGTCCACGGTGGCCGCGCCCGGGCCCTCGGCGAGCTGCTTGAGCAGGTCGTTGCCGAGCGTCATGAACCCTTCGCTCTTGGCGACCGGGTCGCTTTCGCACTGCACCTCGACCATCGCCGCGGCGCTGTGGTCGTCGGCGACCCACTGGAAGATGCGGCCCTCGGCGGTGACGTTGTCCGCCCGCTTGGCCAGCTTGTCGCCGCTCATCTTGCGGAGGATGGCGATCGCCTTCTCCTCGTCCCCGCCGGCCTCCACGAGGGCCTTCTTGCAGTTCATCATCGGGAGGTCGGTGCGGTCGCGGAGCGCTTTAACCGCGGCGGCGGTGACGGTGGCCATGGGGGCGGGCTGGTGAGGACTTCGTGAGTCGTAAAAGGGAATGTCGAATGAGGAATATGGAATGACGAATGAATGCAGACGGCGGGGACGGCCCCTCTCGTCATTCCTCATTCGCCATTCGTCATTCCGCCGGGGCGGCCGCGATCAGCCGTAGGAGGGAACCGCTTTGGGTTCGGCTTCCTCGTCGTTCTTTTCCGGCTCGGGCAGGTGCTGCTTGCCGGCGTTGATGGCGTCGGCGAGGTAGTTGAACACCAGCCGGATCGTGCGAATCGAGTCGTCGTTGCCGGGGATCGGCAGGCTGATCAGGTCCGGGTTGCTGTCGGTGTCGATCAGGCAGACGGTTTTGACGCCCAGCAGGTTCGCCTCGTGAACGGCGTTGTGTTCCTTCTTGGGGTCGCAGATCACCATGACCTCCGGGATCCGCTCGAGCTGCCGCATGCCGTTCAGGTTGCGGTAGATCTTGCGGTACTCCCGCATCAGGCGGGACTGCTGCTTTTTGGAGTAGGTGTCCAGCTCGCCGGTGTCGCGGAGGTGCTCGAGTTCCTCGAGCCGGTCCAGGCGGCCGCGGACGGTGCGGAAGTTGGTGAGGGTGCCGCCCAGCCAGCGTTCGGTGACGTAGGGGCAGCCGCAGGCCTCGGCGGCTTCGCGGACGGGCTCGGCGGCCTGCCGCTTGGTGCCGACGAACAGGATCAGCTTGTTCGCGGCGGCGACCTCCTTGAGGTACTTCTCCGCCCGGAGCATCCCCCGGACGGTCTCCTTAATGTCGATAATGTGAATCAGGTTTTTCTTCCCGAAGATGTAGGGCCGCATCTTCGGGTTCCAGTTGGCCGTGCGGTGCCCGAAGTGGGCGCCGGCCTCCAGGAAATCGTTGGCCTTAAGCGTGGTCGCCATGCGCGTCGTCTTTCGTCAGGCACGAGAGGAGAGAGCCGCCGCGGCTGGATTTGGGGCTCGAGGAGCCGCGAAACCCGTGTGCCTTCGCCGCGGTTCGGCGGGGTGAGAACTCTGGAACCCCCGCGCAGGACGGGGGGCGGGGGACTGTACCGGGGCCGGTTCGGCCGGTCAAACCGGGCTCGCCGCCCGCCCCACGCCTGCGCTGAGAGGCTGCCGGCGGGACGGCCCCAATACCGCCGTGTGTGGCCGCGGGCGCCGCCGTCGCGGATGATCGCGGCATGACCGATTCTCGCCGCCGCTCCGTCCTGCGTCACTGGCCGTTCCTCGCCGCGGCGGGATGGGCCGCGGCGGTCGCCGCCGGCGTGTACTGGGAGCGTCTGCCGGCGTGGGTCGGCTGGGCGCTGCTGGGCCTGTGCGTCGTCGCCTTCGTCCTGCACGGGGGGGACAAATGGCGGGCGACCCGCGGCGGCCGTCGGGTGCCGGAACTCGTGCTGCACCTCTTCGAACTGCTGGGCGGCTGGCCGGGGGCGCTGCTGAGCCGGCATCTGTTTCGTCATAAAACGGCGAAGGTCAGCTACCGGCTGGTCTTCTGGTTGTGCGCGGCGGCGAACGCGGTCGCGCTCGGCGGTTACCTCTGGTTCGGCGACGGTTTTGGGGACGTGGTGCGGGACGACGTGCTGACCGGGGACGTGCTCCCGGAGACGCTCGGCGAGTGAACCGAGCGTTCCCGCAGCTTGCCCAACCGGCCCGGTTCCCCCTCCCCCGCGGCCGGACGGGAGAGTCCGGCGCCGACGGTCCTGCCGGACGTGCCGACGGGAACGGCATGAGCCGCTCCCGCCCCCCGCAGACCGCCCCCCGCTGCCCGCGGACCACTTGGCGGCGGCTGGGCGGCGCAGCGCTCGGGGCCGCCGCCCTGGCCGGCTGCGGCGCACCGCCGACGCTCGTCACCTATGCCCCCGGCAGCGCCGTCGTCCCGCCGGCCGTCGCCGGGAGCGTCGCGGCTGCGGCGTCCGGGCCGGCCGCCGCGGAACCGATCGCCCGCGTCGCCGCGACGACGGGGGATGATTCGAACTCCGTCCGCCCCGCGAACTACCAGTCCGACGCCCCGGAACCCGCGGCCTCGACGCCGGACGGAACGGGCGACGACGCGGCGGTCGCCCCCCTGCCCGCCCCGCTGCCGGAGGGGCTCGGCGCCGACGACCCGGCCGGCGACACGCCCGCGACTGGCGAGGCGGTCCTCGAGCCGCTCACGCTGGCCGAGGCGGAGGCCGCGGCGCTGGCCCGGAACCCGACGCTCGCCGGGGCGACGGCCGCGGTCCGAAAGGCCCGCGGTCTGTACACGCAGGTCGGTCTCCGCCCGAACCCGACGCTGGGCCTGGTGGGGGAGGACGTCGGCGAGGACGGCGAGCCCGGTCGGTACGGCGTGTTCGCCTCGCAGACGTTCGTCCGCGGCAACAAGCTGGAGCTGAGCCGGGCCGTCGAGAGTTGGGAGGTTCGCGGGTTGGAACTGCGGGCGGAGGCCCAGCGGCTGCGGACGCTCACGGACGTGCGGCAGCGGTTCGTCCGGCTGCTCGCCGCCCAGCGCCGGGTGGAGATCGCGGACGAACTGGTCGCCCTGGCGGAGTCCGGCGTGCGGCTTTCCGAAGACCTGCTGAACGCCGGCGAGGTCGCCCGCCCGGACGTGCTCCAGGCGCAGATTCAGTTGGGCGAGGTGCGCATCGCCCGGGAGAACGCCGCGGTCGCCCGGGACGCCGCCTGGCGCGCGCTGATGGCGGCGGTCGGCACGCCCGGCCGGCCGGTCCGACCGGCGGTCGGGTCGTTGGAGGGGGAGCCGATCACGGCGGACTTCGAGGAACTGCTCGCCGGCATTCTCGCCGCCAGCCCGGAGGTCGCCGCGGCCCGGGCGCGGATCGAGCGGGCCAAGGCGGCCCTCTGCCGGCAGCGGGTCCAGCCGATCCCCAATCTCAACGCCCAGGCGAGCCTCGCCTACGGGGTGGCGGGCGAGGAGCCGGTCGGCGGATTCCAGCTCGGCATGCCGTTGCCGGTGCACAACGATAACCGCGGCAACGTCGCCGCCGCGATGGCCGACGTGCACCGGGCCGCCGCCGACCTGGCCCGGCTGGAACTGAACCTGCGGTCCCGGCTCGCCGCGGCGTTGGCGGATTACCAGGCGGCTCAAAACCGGGCGACCCGCCTCGCCGAGGACGTGCTCCCCGCGGCCCGGGAAAACCTGGACCTGTCCGAGCAGGGCTACCGCCAGGGCGAGTTCGACGCGATCCGCCTCGTCACCGCCCGCCGCAGCCTGTTCGAGGCGGAGCTGGCCCGGGTCACCGCCGCCGCCGACCGCCAGGAGGCCGCGGCCCTGATCGACGGCCTGCTGCTCTCCGGCGCCCTGACCGACTTCCCCGACGCCGGCGGCGACAACCTGCAGGGCGTCGGCCTGCGGGACCAGGCCCTCGGCGGGCAGTAGGCCAACCGCCGGCCGGACGGGCGCCGCTCCGGCGGCGTTACGTTGCCGGCTGCGGCCGTCGCCCGGGCCATTTCGTCAAGAACAGGTGGGTCGGCAGATAAACGCCGACCGGCAGCAGGACCATCTCTGCGATCAGCCACCACGGCTGCGGCGCCGGCGGCCGCGGCGGCTCGCCGAACCCGAACACGAAGTTGATGCTCTCGGCCGGATCGGTGACGAAGTAACAGAGGGGCAGGACCAGCCAGGCGAGCAGCGTCTGGGCGGTCAGCCCGCGGCGGTCGTAGCCGAGTCGATAGATCATCCAGACCAGCAGCGGCGGCACGACCGCGTGAAATAACGACAGCCCGCGGACGAACAGCGGGATCTCCTCGTTGAACATGTAGCCGGACTGCTCGAACAGGCCGGTGTCGACGGTCAGGTCGGCGAGAAAGTGAACCGTCCAGGCCAGATCGGGCAGCAGGATGCCGACCGCCGTCATGCTGGTGAGAAGCCGGCTCTCCCGCCACAGAGCCAGGCACGTCGCCAGAAAGGCGATGTCCGAAAACCAGAGGAAATTATTCCACCCCTGATAATGCACCCACACCGGGATCAACACGATCACCCAGAGCGTGTAGGGGATCTTGATCCAGAGCGACAGGCGATGCGGGCGGGGCAGGGACACGACGATTTCACATGGAGGCTGCGGGCCGGGGGCGCACCACGTTAGGGCGGCGGGGACCGGCCGGCGGAGGAGGTCGGGAAAGCGGGCCGGCACGGCCTCAGTTGCTCTATAAACGCACGCCGCACCGGGCGCGTCTGCACTCGTCAGGCGTTTGGGGGAACTTCGTCATCCTCCCCGATGATCAGTCAGGGCCGACCAGCCCTCGCCGGCCGCGTCAGGGCCGCAGAGGTCTTCCAGCATCAGTTCGAAGCGGTCCCATTTCGGCTCGCCGCGAACTCGTATCGAATCACGGCCGGAGAGAATCTCACGCACCTTGAACGACAAGCCGGTCCGTCGCGGTCCAGGATCCTCCTCAAACAGTTCGAAGTCCGGATCGATCAAGCGGTGCGTCCCGTCCGCACAGATGAGGAGCAGCGCGGGGCGGGCGGGAAAATTGATCGGCTTCCCGTTCACGATCGCGCCGGGGCCGTGGACTTCTAAATCGAAGTCGCCGGGGGCGACGGCGCCTCGATAATAGCCGTGCAACACTTCGTGCTGAGAACGGTACTGCCACGGGACCGATCCGCCGTCGCCGCCGACGTTGATCTGAACATTCCAACGATCGAGAAAAAATCCGACGACCGATGCCCCGACGATGATTGCGACCGTCAGCACGTAGGACAGCCAAGGACGCTTCCGGAGCAGGGCGCTCAGCGCCAGCCGACCGCGAGCGACGGCGTTCTCGCCCGAGGCGTCTTTCACCATTACTCCAATAAATCGCTAATGGACCCGCCCTCCTCGTGCGTCCGTCGCAGGGCGCTGCCGAACATCTTCGCCGTGGGGATCACGTGCAGGCGCTTCGCCGCCGGGGTGCCGTCGAGGCGGAAGGGGCGGATCGTGTCCGTGACCACGATGCGGGGGACCTCGGCGAGGTTCTCCGCGGCTTTGCCGACGAACAGGCCGTGCGTGGCGCAGGCGGCGAACACCTCGCCGCCGTGGCGGTCGATCGCCTCGGCGCACAGCCGGATCGTGCCGCCGCTGGCGATCATGTCGTCGAGGATGATCACCCGTTTGCCCTGGATGTCGCCCACGACGGTGTTGCCGCGGACCGTGCCGCCGTCGACGCGCTCCTTGTCCAGGTAGGCCACGCCGATCGCGTTTTTCGTCTGGAGCCGGGTTTCAAGGGCGTTGCGGAAGCGGCGGGCCCGGCCCATGCCGCCGCTGTCGGGGGCCAGCACGGCGAGCTGCCCGTCCTCGCAGCCGGCGTTCTTCAGCGGCTCGGGCAGGTGGTCGTCCACCGGCTGCGGCGTCCCGGTCGAGTTGCGGCCGCCGTCCAATCCGCAGAGGTAGTCCGCCAGCAGGTTCTTCGCTTCGAGGTTGTCCGTGGGGATGCGGAAGGCGTTCTGGAACGCGGACAGGTTGTGCACGTCCATCGTGAGGATCCGCGTGACCCCCACGCTCTCCAGACACTGGGCGAGGTACTTGATGGAGATGGGGGCCCGGCTCTCCGTCTTGCGGTCCTGCCGGGCGTAGCCGAGGTACGGGCAGACCACTGCGACCCGCTTGGCGCTGGCGTCCTTGAGGCTGCCGGCGAAGAACAGCAGCTTGACCAGCTTCTCCGGGACGGACTGCTCCGGGTCGGCGAACAGGCTGGTGATAACGTACACGTCGCAGCCGCGGACGTTCACGCCGCTGCGGGCGTAGGTCTCGCGGTCTTCGAAGAACGTCTCCACGTGCCGGCTGCGCGGCACGTCGAGGTGATCGGCGACCCGGTCGGCGTAAGTTTTGGAGCCGTCGAGCCCGAACAGCCGAAAGTTGTGCACTGCGGGCGGGGTCGTCAGAAAGAGGAACGCGGGCCGCCGTCTCCTTCGTCGGGATTCGGGCGGACCGTCCAGCCTAACGCCGCTCGCCCCTCGGTTCACCCGGTTCCCCCGGTTCCCCGGCCGTCTTCGCCGTCGCCCCGCCGCATGTCCCCGGACGTCCTCACCCTCGTACCGACCGAACGAACCGCGCCCGTCCCGTCCTTCGACGCCGAACCGCTCGGCGATTCGCCGGGGGCCGGGGTGAAGTTGAAGGGCAGCGATTCCTGGTGCGGACTCAGCTGCGGGCTGGTCGGCATCCTGTTCGCCACCGGCGTGCTGACGTTCGTCGCCGCCCAGTTCTTTCGGGAGTTCGGTTGGCCTGACTGGTCGCTGGCGCTGGTGATCGTGCCCGGGGCCGCGGCGGCGTTGGGGCTGCTGGGCTACGGGCTGATGGTCCGCTGGGCGGTGCACCCCGCGGAGGCGGCCGTCTTCCCCTGGCCGCTGCGGCCCGGGAGCGCCGGCGAGGTTCGGTTCGCTCAGCGGTTGAAAAAGGGACTGGCCCTGCGGGAGTTGCGCGCGGAACTGAAGTGCGTCGAACGCGCCCGCTACCGCGTGGGCACCGACACCCGCACCGACACCGCCGACCGCCACGTCGTCACGCTGCCCCCGGTGGACCTCTCCCCCGAGGGCGGCGCCTTCGAGCCCGCCCGACAAGCCGTGACGGCCGTGTGGGAGATCGCGATCCCCGAGGACGCCCCGCCCTCGCTGGACAGCGCCAACAACGACGTCGACTGGACGCTGGACGTCACGCTCGTCATCGACCGCCACCCGGACGCCTCCACCACGTTCAAGCTGAACGTCGTCTGACGCTCCGAACGTCGTCTGACGCTCCGCCGACGCCCGCCCGGCCGTTCCCCTGACCCCATCGCCGCCCCGTGTTCCACATCGAATTGGATTCCCAAGAGGTCGCCGCCGGCGGGACCGTCCGCGGCACGGCGGTCTTCACCGCCGAGAAGGAGGTCACGCCGAAGCGCATCCGCCTGGAGGCGCTCTGGAGCACCCGCGGCCGGGGGGACGTCAGCAGCGGCGTGGTCGCCGCCGCCGACCGCGAGACCGCCCCGGTCAGGGCCGGGGAGACCGTCCGCGTGCCCTTCGAGGCGCCGCTGCCGGCGGACGCCCCGCGGTCCTTCGCCGGGGAGTTGATCGAGTTGTATTACTGCGTCCGCGGCCGGGTCGATCTGCCGTGGGCCTTCGACGAAAAGGCCGAGGCGGAGTTCGCGGTCGTACCGTCCCCGTAACGCCGAGGGCCGCTCACGCCTCCTCGTCCACGAACAGCACGCCGCGGACGAGGTCGCGGCTGTCGGCCCGTCCGCCGAGCGACCCGGCCAGCGTGGCGATCGCGGCGACGAACAGGCTCAGTTTGAGGTGGTCCGCCGTCCGCACCGCGGGATCGACCGTGGGCCACGTTTCCATCAATTTGCGGGGGAACACGGTCGAGGACCCCAGCCAGACCAGCCCGGTCAGCAGCGCGAACAGCAGCGCCATCGTCGCCCCCAGGCTCAGCAGCGTGGCCGCGGCGGTCACGACGGCGCTTTCCGAGAGCGCCCGCTCCCGGCTCCGCATCGCGCCGAACGCAAACGCTCGGTACAGCGCCGCCGTCGCCCCGAGAACCGCCACCGCGCTGAACAGGGCCAACTGGTACAGCTCGACCGTGCTGCCGACGTCCCACGGCTCCGGGCTGAAGAACAGCACCAGCAGGACGCTCAGGGCGGTGGTGACGAGCGTCGGCAGCCGGCCGAGCAGCCGGAGCGGATTCGCCCGCACCGCCGCCGCGACGATCCCCCCGGCGTTCGCGGCCGTCGTCCGCAGGGCGAAGGCCCACCGCGCGAGGCGCCCGGCCCGGTCCGCGGTGGTGCGCTCCCGGGCCTCCCGCGGCAGGTTCCGTCGCAGACGGGCCCGCTGGGGTTCGGTGAGGCTGCTCATCGCAGCGAGTTCGTCCACCGCCCCGAAATCGTACATCACGTTGCCCGGGTCGGGGTGATGCGGCAGGTTGAGCAGATGGCCGAAGCAGTGCCGCAGCAACGCGGTCAGGGCGGTCGCGGCGGCGTCGGGGTCTGGTTCCCCGCCCCGATATGCAGGGTCCAGCCGCTTTGTGGAAACGACGGCCACGTTCGTCAGCCGGCTGGGCAGCGCCACGGTCGAGGTGAACGCCGTGGAGGCGAGGTCCACCTCCGTGACGACCAGCAGGAAGTGCACGCGGCGCTCCAGCTTCTCCGTCATCCCGACCCGCAGAAAGTCCAGCGGCCGATACGCCCCCTCCGTCGGCGTCAGGTGCGGCCCGCGGAAGGCGAGCAACTCCACGGAGACCCCCGTCGCCCCCGCGCTCCCCCCGTCGGATTGGATCGCCGTGTCGAACCGATCGACCGCCGACTGCACCAGCGCCGCGAAGGCGTCCGGCCGGTCGCCCTCCACCTCCATCGTCATCACCCCCACCCGGTACCGCGGGGCCGCGGCGGGCGGAGGATCGGCCGCGGCGCTCATCGGCCCTCGGCGGTCGGCAAAACCTCGTACCACTCCGGATAGAGGCCCTCGTTACGACCGTCCTCGCCGACGACCCACACCCGCAGGCGGAAACCGGCCGGTTTATAACCCGCGTGCCCGCCGGCGCCGACCGTCGGGACCGGGCCCATGCGGTTCTCGAAGGTGGAGAGATAGAGGAACCGCCCGGGGACGAGTTCCCGGCCCCGCTCCACCTCCTCGACTTCCAGCAGCGTGACCCGTTTGACGTGCTGCGTGCCGGCGCCGGAGGTGAAGACGTCGCGCACCGTGCCGACGGCGACGATCGACGCGTCGGACCGCGGCATCGTGGGGCGTTCGACGGTCGGGGCGACCGGCAGCAGCAGGGCGGAGAGGAGCAGCGGGGCGGTCATCGTCGCGATCCGGGCGGGGGCGGTGAGATGACGAACTTAGCCGCCGCGCCGCACGGACGCATCGGCTCGTACGAACGTCGCCCGGGGCTACTCCGCAGCGTTCGTCGCCGGGGCCGGCTGCGGCGTGCCGCGGGTCGCCCGGCCGTGCAGCACGCCCTGCTCGTCGAACCACAGCGGGTCGAGTGCGAGGAACCGGTTCCAATCCCGCGTCCCGTCTTTCTGCTGGTGATACACGTGCCACAGCGCCCCGGCGGCGTCCCGCACGACCGAGCCGTGCCCCGGGCCGTACACGCCCCCGCCGCGAGAAATAATCGGGTTCCCCTCGTACTTTTTAAACGGCCCGGTCGGGTTGTCGGAGGTCGCGTAGCCGACCGCGTAATTCAGGGAGGCCGCGCCGGTGCCGGAGTAAATAAGATAATACGTTCCGTCGTGCTTGAGCATGACGGGGCCCTCGGTGATCTCCCCGCTGACGGTCTCCCAGGGCTCGGTCGGTTCAATGAGCGGAATCGAGTCCCCCTCCTTTTCGACGGGCGACTTCATCGGCTGCACCCGGATGCGGAACGGGCCGACGTTGCCGGGGGAGGTTTTCACGTAATAGAGATAGATCCGGCCGTCGTCGTCGCGGAACATCTCCGCGTCGATCGCCCCCTCGAACAGGTCGGCCTTCTTCTCGAACGGGCCAAGGGGGCCGTCGCCGACGGCGACGCCCACGGTGAAGTCCCAGGTGTAATAAAGATAGAACTTGCCGTCCGTCGGGTCGCGGAATACGTCCGGGGCCCACAACCGCCGCCCCCGCTCCGGCTCGAACACCTTCGGTCCTTTCTCCCAGTGCACCAGGTCGTCGGAGGTATAGACGTCGTACCCGCGGCCGTCGTCGGTCGGGTAGAGGTAATACGTACCCTCGTATTTAATCACGTCCGGGTCGGCGGGGCCGATGGCGGGAATAATCGGGTTTGTGTAGGTCGCCGGGGCGGCGTCGCCCGCGGGGGCGGCCTCCTGGGCGGGCGCCGAGCCTGGCAGGATGCCGGCGAGCGCGACGGCGGCGAACAGCAGGGAGTGGGCTCTGAAAAACATGACGCGCAAAGACGGGGGACGAAACGGGCGAGTGACAGGCAGTTTAGCGGCCGTCGCCGTTCGCCCACCCCGCGGCGTCCGGCCCGCCGGGCGCCGGCTTGAGCACGCGGCAGGGGTTGCCGGCCGCGATCACGCCGGCGGGCAGGTCCTTCGTCACCACGCTGCCGGCCCCGATCACGGCGCCATCGCCGATCGTCACCCCCGGGAGGACGATCGCCCCGCCGCCGATCCACACGTCGTCGCCGATCGTCACCGGCGCCCCGGACTCCCACCCCGTAGCGCGTTCGGCGGCGTCCAGCGGGTGCGTCGCCGTGTAGATCTGCACGTTCGGCCCCAGCAGCACGCGGTCGCCGATCCTCACCGGGGCGACGTCCAGGATCACGCAGCCGAAGTTCGCGTAGAACCGCTCCCCGGCCGTGACGTGAGCCCCGTAATCGCAGCGGAACGGCGCCGTCACCTCCGCCCCCGGGCCGAGCGAGCCGAACAACTCCGCCAGGATCGCCGTCCGTCCGGCGTCGTCCTCCGGCGCGGCCGCGGCGTGAGCGGCGCACAACCGCGTCGCCCGTCGGCGGAGGGCGACCAATTCCGGGTCGTCCGCCCGATACGGCTCCCCGGCGAGCATCCGCTGCCGCATCGAAGGGGAAGACATGCACGGCCGCGGGCAGGGGGCGGGGCGAACTTGGCGATCGTGATCGATTCGATTGCACGGCGAAACCCGCCGGCTACCGTGCACGCGACCCAGCGCCCCCAGCGTTCCAGAATTGCCCGCCTGATCGCCGATCCCGATCCACCCCCGTCCGCCGGCCCGCGCCCCGCTGGGAGCGCCGCCACGAACACCTTGGCGATGGAAGCCGCCTTACTCGGCGGCGTCGGGCTGCTCCTGTCGTACTGCTGTTTTCCGATCGGCCTCCCGCTCGACATCGCCGCGATAATCTGCGGCTACGTCGCGTCGGGGCAGATCAAGCAGGGCAAAGGCACCGGCCACGGCCTGGCCGTCGGCGGGCTGGCGCTGGGAATCGCCGGCATCGTGCTGTTCGTGGCCCTCTTGGCCTTCGGCCGGATCACGATGGACTGGGACGCCGTCCAACGCGGCGAGTTCGGCCCCCCGGTCGAGAGGAACGGTGTCCCGCAAGCCGACCCGAGCATCGATTAGACCCCCACATCGACGTCGACCCCGCCCCGGGGCGATCGAGGAATTCCCGACGAAGCCCGCCGCGGGCGTCGTGCATCGCGGCGGGAGGGCTGTCGTCGCGTCGACTCCTCGAACCGCGCAGCGGGGGCAACGGGGCGACCTCTCAGCGGGCGGCGGACCGCCAGCGCGGAGAGCGCTGGGGCGTCAGTCGGCGCCGCCGCGGCAGATCCAGACGGAGCTGGGGCTGTGCCGCAGCACGTAGCGGGAGACGCTGCCCAACAGGAACTTCATCGCGGCGCTGCCGCCGTGGTCGCCGACCGCCACGAAGTCGGCCTGGTGCTTCCGCGCCCGGCGGCAGAGTTCCTCGCCGACGTGGGCGGCGGTTTGCAGGTCGGTCGTCACCGTCAGCCCCGCGGCCTCGAAGGGGGCGGCGGCCTCGGACAGCCGACGTTCGGAGGTCGTCCGCAGCTCGTCCCACAGCGTCGGCAGGGTGTTGGTGAAGTCCGGAACGAACGTGTCGAAGGTCTGCATCACGGAGACCAGCGCCACGCTCGTGCCCGCCGGCCACTTCAGGGCGGCCAGCGTCTCCGCCGCCCGGGCCGACGCGGGGGTCTCGTCGACGGCGATCATCAATCGCGGCGGGCGGCCCTCCTCCGGCCAGCCCGTCGGCCGCACCACCAGGCAGGAGCTGCCCGTGGCGCCGGCGACGCGGTCGGAGACCGAGCCCAACAGCAACCGCTCCAACGCCGACTGCCCCACCGCCCCCAGCACGACGAGGTCCGCGTTCCCTTCCTCGGCCGCCGCGACGATTACCTCGGCCGGCTTGCCCCGCTGGATTACGGGCGACACCGTCAGCCCCGCGGCCTCCAACGGTCCGACCTCCGCCGCCTGGGCGGTTTGAGCGGAGGCCTGCATCCGTTCGATCGCGGCGTCGGGAATCGGCGTCGGACCGCTGCCGGTGGAGACGGTGGGCACCGTCATCGCGTGCAGCAGCGTGACCTCCGGCGGCGCCGGGAACGGCAGGGCGGCCAGCGTTTTTCCGGCGGCCCGGGACTCGTCGGAGTGGTCGGTGGCCAGCAGGACGCGGCGGGGGGCGGCGCTCATCGGGGGGGGGGCTTTGGCTCGGGGCGAACGCCGAACAGTTTACCGCACCGCCGCCGGGGTCGCCGCCCGAACGGCCTCTCACCGATCGCGGCGATCCGCTCCGCGGCCGGTCGGCTCGTAAAAGGACCGCGGCTCCGGCAGATAGTCCTGCTCGACCCGCCCGCCGGGATAATTGTGGGGATAACGATACTCCCCCTTCGCCGGCGCCTGCCGACTGCCGCCGCTGCGAGGATCTTTGAGATAGGGCGGCACCGGCAGCACGCGCTTCGTACGGACCTCCTCCAGCGCCGCGTCGATCGCTTTATAGGAGGCGTTCGACTTGGGCGCCGTGGCGACGTACACCGCCGCCTGCGCCAGCGGAATGCGGCCCTCCGGCATGCCGACGAACTCCAGCGCCGACGCGGCGCTTTGGGCCAAAATCAACGCCTGCGGGTCGGCGTTGCCCACGTCCTCGGCGGCGCAGATCACGATGCGGCGGGCGAGAAACCGCGGGTCCTCCCCGGCGTCGAGCATTCGGGCGAGCCAGTAAATCGTCGCGTCCGGGTCGGAGCCCCGCATGCTTTTAATGAATGCGGAGATGACGTCGTAATGCTCGTCCCCCGCGGCGTCGTGGTGCAGGCTTTTGCGTTGCACGCTCTCCTCGGCGTCGGCGAGCGTGACGGTCGAACCCTTCTCAACGCTGCGGACGGCGACCTCCAACCCCGTCAGGGCCCGGCGGGCGTCGCCCTCGCAGATCTCCGCCAGAAACCGCAGCGCCGCCGGTTCGACCGTCACCCCGGCGTCGCCCAGGCCGCGCTCCTGATCGGCGAGGGCCCGCTGCAGGACGCCGACGATCTCCTCGTTCGACAGCGGTTTGAGTTCGAAGATCGTCGACCGGCTCAGCAGCGGCCCGACGAGGGCGAAATACGGATTCGCCGTCGTCGCCCCCACCAACGTCACCCGGCCGGCCTCCACGTCCGGCAGCAAGACGTCCTGCTGGGAGCGGCTGAACCGGTGAATCTCGTCCAGAAACAGCACCGTGCGGGCGCCCACCGCGGAGAGGCGATCGGCAGCGGAACTCAGGACCGCCCGCACCTCCTTCACCCCGATCGCCGCGGCGTTGAGGCTCTCGAAGTGGGCTTTGGAATGCTTGGCGATCAGTTTAGCGAGCGTCGTTTTGCCGGCGCCCGGCGGACCGAACAGGATCACGCTGCCGACGCGGTCTGCCGCGAGCATCCGCCGCAGCAGTTTCCCCTCGCCCAGCAGGTGCGATTGCCCGGCGAACTCGTCCAACGTACGCGGCCGCATCCGGGCGGCGAGCGGCTGGGCGGCTTCCGCACGGGCGGCTTCGGCGGCGGCGAACAGCGACATGAACTACCCACGCCCCGGAGCGTCGCGGACGCCGTCCAACACCTCTTCCCAAAAGTGCCCGATGCCGCCCCGCGCGATGCCGTACGACGGACCGAGCGGGACCGGCACGTAGCGGTCGGGCGTGAGGAACAGCGGCACCGTCGGCAGCGGATCGCCGACCGCCAGCGGCTCCGCGTAGGACCGCCAGCGCGGTCCGACCTGATAGCCCGCCGCACACAGCGGCTTGCCGGCGGGCGCTTCGTAGTCGCGGCCCAGCGCCTCCAACACCGCACCGTGCAGGCCCGCGGGATCGGACCGGCCGCCGGGGAGCAGGTCGATCAGCACGACGTGCACCCCGTCTTCCATCGCCTCCGTCAACTTGGAGACGAAGCGTTCCACGGACGCCGGTCGATCTTTATTTCCTGGCGAGGCAAGTTCCAACAACGCCACGACCCGGTGGTCGACCTCCCGCCGGATCGCCAGCCGGCTGGCCCGAGCGGCGTAATACTCCGACTCGGACACGTGCGCGAGGTCCGTCACTTCGGCGACCCGCGGGGGAGCGTCGAGCACGGCCGTCCCCCCGTCCCGTTCGCCCTCGCCGCCGAAGACCGCCGCGCCCTCCTCGAGCGTCAGCAGGTCCGCCTCGTGCTCCGCCGCGGACACGGTTCCGAACGACCGCTCCACGTGCCCGTAGTAGCCCGGCGGCAGCAGGCCCCCGTTGAGGGCGAGCTTTAACTGCGGGATCCACGTCTGGTGGAAGTCGTGGAACGTTCCCGCGTCCACGCGGGTCCAGTCGTCGACGGTCGCGGGGGGCTCGGCCATCGGGGTAGTCTAGTCGATATCCGGCCCGGCGGCGGCCGGACGCCAATCGTTCCGGCGGACGCCGAACTGCTCCTCGGCGGAACTCATAGCGTCATCATAAGTGAGATGATAGGAATCGGCTGCGAAAAAGCCTTCGGGAATCATCTGGAGGATACAGCCTTGCCCTCTCTTGATCCCGTCAGGTTGGATTCGCAGCTGAACGCAGACTGAGCGAGGCAGCGCCGGGGCGCCCTCAATCGGGCTCAGCGACCACCCGTGGGAACGGCCGTAAATCTCGACCCGCGTGGACGCTTCTAACTCCGGCGCTGAAAAGTGCGTCACCGCTTCTTTTTGAAGTAGTGGGTCGCCTGGCCGAACACCGCTTCGCCGCCCTCCATCAGGGTTTCGGAGAGCGTCGGGTGGGCGTGGATCGTCTCGGCGAGGTCCGCGGCGACGGCGCCCATCTCCACGGCGAGGGTGCCCTCGGCGATCAGTTCGCCGGCGTTCGTGCCGACGATGCCCACGCCCAGCACCCGGCCGGTTTCGGGATCGCAGACGAGCTTCGTCAGGCCGTCGGTGCGGTCGATCGTCTGGGCCCGGCCGCTGGCGCCCCAGGGGAAGCGGGCGACGGTCACGTCGATCCCGTCCCGCTTCGCCTCGGTCTCGGTCAGGCCGACCCAGGCGAGTTCGGGGTCGGTGAAGACGACGGCGGGGATGCCGCGGTTATCAAACTCGGCGTCCTCGCCGGCGATCGTTTCGACGGCGATCTTCGCCTCGCGGGTCGCCTTGTGGGCGAGCATCGGTTCGCCGGCCACGTCGCCGATCGCGAGGATGTTCGGGTCGGCGGTCTCCATGCGGCGATTGACGACGACGAAGCCGCGGTCGTTCACCTCGGCCTTGGTGGTCTCCACGCCGCAGGTCTTGCCGTTGGGGCGGCGGCCGATAGCGATGAGCACGCGGTCGAAGGTCTCCGTCGTCTCGCCGTCGGCGTTGGAGAGGGCGGCCTCGATGCCGGCGTCGGTCGCCTTCAACGACTCCACCTTCGTGTTCAGCAGGACGCGGTCGAAGCTCTTTTCGATTCGCGTTTGCAGCGGTTTGACGAGGTCGCGGTCGGCGCCGGGCAGCAGGCCGTCGGTCATTTCGACGACCGTGACCTTCGAGCCGAGGGCCGCGTAAACGCTGCCCATCTCCAAGCCGATATAGCCGCCGCCGACGACCAGCAGTTTCTCCGGCACGTCCTTCAATTCGAGGGCGCCGGTGCTGTCCATCACACGTTGGTCGCCGATGTCGAAAATCTTCGGCACCGCGGGGGTCGATCCGACCGCGACGATGCAGCGGCCGAAGTGCAGTTCCCGCTCCTCGCCGTCCGGCCCCTTCACCGTCAGGCTGTTCGAGCCGGTCAGGGTGCCGCGGCCCTCGATCATCTCCACGCCGCGGCCCTTGCCCAACTGGGCCACGCCGCCGGTGAGCTGCTTGACGACGCCGCCCTTGAAGTCCCGCAGCTTGGCGAGGTCGATCGTCGGTTTTTCGAAATGGATCCCCCACTGCTCGGCCTCCTCGGCCTCGTGCAGCAGTTTGGCGACGTGCAGGAGGGTCTTGGAGGGGATGCAGCCGACCCGCAGGCAGACGCCGCCGGGCTTCGGGTTTTCGTCGATCAGGGCGACCTTCATGCCGCGGTCGGCGGCCTCGAAGGCGGCGGGGTAGCCGCCGGGGCCGCCGCCGAGCACGACCACGTCGTAGGCGCCCTCGGGCAGGTCGCTCATCGGGGTGGGGGACCCCTCGGGCCGCACGCCGTCGAACGAATCGGCCGCGGTGTCGTAGTCGCCGGTGCGGGCTTTGTCCGCGTCGCCGGGAGCCGCGGCCTCCGCGGGGGTGTTGGCGGCGGTGGGCTGCTCGGCCTTCTGCGGGGCCGCGGCGGCGTCCGGCGTGGCATCACCGCCCTCACCGGAGGGCTCGACGGTCAGCAGCGGAGCGCCGATCTTCACCGTGTCGCCGGGGGCGACGTGCAGCTTGGTCACGGTGCCGGCGAAGGGAATCTCGACCGGGGCGACGGCCTTCTCCGTCTCCACCTCGACGACGACCTGATTTTCCTCGACCGTATCCCCTTCGGCGACGAGGACTTCAGACACGTCGGCCTCGGTGACGCCCTCGGAGACTTCGGGGAGGACAAAATCGCGGGCCATCGGGTCAGGGTCGGTCGAGCGGAATCAGGCGGGGTGAACGCCGATTCTACGGCCCCCCGCCCGCGTCCCCAACCGGACGGACGGTCGCACGGCGACCGCGGTCCGGATGCGCCGGTCGTTCCGCTCCCGATTGCCCTCAGGCGCTGACCAGCAGGGACATGAAGTCGCTGAGAGCGACGTTCAGGCTGCGGATGAAGCGGGCGCCGTCGGCGCCGTTGATGACGCGGTGGTCGTAGCTCAGGGAGAGCGGGACCATCAGCTTCTGGACCGGCTTGCCGCTGTCGTCCAACTCGACGACCTTTTTCCCGCGGCTGACGCCGAGGATGGCGACCTCCGGGTGGTTGACGATCGGGGTGAAGTGCCCGCCGCCGATGCCGCCGAGGTTGCTGATCGTGAAGGTGCCGCCGCGCATCTCCTCCAGGCCCAATTTGCGGTCCCGGGCCCGGCCGGCGATCTCCGTCAGTTCGGCGGCGATGTCCAGGATCGTTTTCTGATCCACGTCGCGGATCACCGGGACGACGAGGCCGGCCTCGGTGTCCACGGCGATGCCGATGTTGACGTATTCTTTGAAGATGATTTCCCCGCTGCCGAGGTCCAGCGAGGAATTGAAGATCGGGTGCTCCTTCAACACCCCGGCGACGGCCTTGGCGAGGATCGCCGTCATCGTGACCTTCGGGCCGTTCTTGCCGGCGCCGGCGCCATAGGCCTTACGGGCGGCTTCGAGGGCGGTGATGTCCGCTTCGTCGTGCTGGGTGACGTGCGGGATCGTCTGCCAGGCGTAGGAGAGGTGCGACGCCGAGGTCTTGGCGATCTTGTTCATCCGCTCCCGCCGGATGACGCCGTACTGGCTGAAGTCCGGCAGGTCCGGGGCGGCCATCGCGCCGGCGCCGGAGGCGGGAATCAGGGCGGAGTCGACGCCGCCGCGGTCCGCGGGGATCAGGCGGTTCGCCCCGCCGCCGGCCTTGGCGCCGCCCGCGGCGTGGGCCTTCACGTCCTCGGCGAGGATGCGCCCGCCGCGGGCGCTGCCGGAGACGTCGTACAGGTTCACGCCCAACTCCCGAGCCAGCCGCCGCACGCTGGGGGCGGCGGGGGCCGGCGGACGGTCGCCGCTCGGGGCGGTGGAGACGGATTTCGAGGACGCCTCCGCGGGGGCGGACTTCGCCGGGGCGGACGCCGCGGCCGGCGCTTTCTCAGCCGGGGCGGCGGGCTGGTCGTCTGCGGCCGGGGCGGCGGCGCCCTCGCCCTGTTCGACGTTCAGCAGCGGGGCGCCGATCTTCACGGTGTCGCCCTCGCCGACGAGGATCTCCGTGATCGTGCCGGCGAAGGGGATCTCGACGGGGGCGACGGCCTTTTCCGTCTCCACCTCCATCACCATCTGACCTTTCTCGACCTTGTCGCCGACGGCGACGAGGATCTCGGAAATGTCCGCGGCCTCGACCCCTTCGGAGACTTCGGGCAGGTTGAATGCGGTCGCCATGGGGGACGGGAGAGCTGGTCGGGAACGTAAAGCGGAGGCCCCGCGGGGCCTCCGCGTTGAAGGATAAACTTGGAGGAGGAACGGGGGGCGTCAGGCGCCCATCGGGTCGACCTTGTCCGGGTCGATGCCGAGGTCCTTGAGCACGCCGGGCAGCTTTTTGGCGTCGAAGTCGCCGTCGGCGGCGAGGGCGGACAGGGCGGCGTAGGCGACGGACTCGGCGTCGACCTCGAAGTGCCGACGCAGGGCCGGGCGGGTCTCGCTGCGGCCGAAGCCGTCGGTGCCGAGGGCCACGTAGCGGCCGGGCACCCACTCGCGGATCTGATCCTGCACGAGCCGCACGTTGTCGCTGCTGGCGACGAACGGGCCGCCGTCGGTCGGGAGGACCTGTTCGAGGTAGCTCTGCTTCGGCTCGTCGGCCGGGTGCAGGCGGTTATGGCGGGAGACGGCGCGGGCCTCGCGGGCCAGTTCGCTGTAGCTGGTCACGCTCCAGACGTCGCTGCCGACGCCGTATTGCTCGGACAGAATTTCCTGAGCCTGCAACACGTACGGCAGGATCGGTCCGCTGCCGAACAGCTGCACGCGGCCGTTTTTGCCGTCGACGCTCTTCAGCTTGTAGAGCCCCTTCAGCACGCCCTCCTCGCAGCCCTCCGGCATGGCGGGGTGGCTGTAGCCGTCGTCGTTATAGACGGACAGGTAATAGAAGCAGTCCTCGCCGTCGGCGTACATCCGGCGGAGGCCGTCCTGGACGATAATCGCCAGTTCGTAGTTATACGCCGGGTCGTAGGCCCGCAGGTTGGGGACCGTGGTGGCGATCAGCGGGGAGTGGCCATCCTGGTGCTGGAGACCTTCGCCGTTGAGGCTCGTCCGGCCGCTGGTGCCGCCGCACAGGAAGCCCTTGGCGCGGCTGTCGCCGGCCAGCCAGATCAGGTCGCCGACCCGCTGGAAGCCGAACATGCTGTAGTAGACGTAGAACGGGATCATCGGCACGCCGACGTTGGCGTACGCGGTGCCCGCGGCGACGAAGCTGCTCATGGCGCCGGCTTCGTTGATGCCCTCTTCGAGCAGCTGGCCGTTCTTGGCCTCCTTATAATACATCGTAAATTCGCGGTCGACCGGCTCGTAGAGCTGGCCCTTGGGCGAATAAATCCCGACCTGCGAGAACAGCCCCTCGAAGCCGAAGGTGCGGGCCTCGTCGGGGATGATGGGCACGACCCGCTCGCGGACGCCCTTGTCCTTGAGCAGGACCTGCATCAACTGGCCGAGCACGAAGGTCGTGCTGACGCCCTTGCCGCCGGTGCCGTCGAAGAAGCGTTTGAACTTCTCCAGCGCCGGGACGTCGAGCTTTTCGTGCTCCGCGAGCCGGCGGGGCATGGAGCCGCCCAGTTCCTTGCGGCGGGCGGTGAGGTACTCCATCTCCGGGGAGTCGGCGGGCGGCTTGTAGAACGGGGCCTCCTCGCACTCCTTGTCGCTGACGGGCACGTGGAAGCGGTCGCGGAACGCCTTGAGCTGCTCCGCGTTCATCTTCTTGGCGTTGTGGGCGACCATCTTGCCCTCGCCGGCCTCGCCCAGGCCGTAGCCCTTGATGGTCTGGGCCAGCACGACGGTCGGCCGGCCGTTCCGCTCCGTGGCGGTCTTATAGGCGGCGTAGACCTTTTTCGGGTCGTGGCCGCCGCGGCGGAGTCGTTCGATCTCCTCGTCCGTCATGTCCGCGACGAGGGCCTTCAGGTCCGGGTCGGGACCGAAGAACTCCTCGCGGACGACGGCGCCGGGGGCGACGGAGAGGCGTTGGAACTCGCCGTCGACGGTGCCCTCCAGCTTGGCCTTCAGCTTGCCGGTCTTGTCCTTGGCGATCAGCTCGTCCCAGCCGGTGCCCCACAGGCACTTCACGACGTTCCAGCCGGCGCCGCGGAAGATGCCCTCCAACTCCTGCACGATCTTGCCGTTGCCGCGGACCGGGCCGTCGAGGCGCTGCAGGTTGCAGTTCACGACCCAGACGACGTTGTCCAGCCCCTCGCGGACCGGCAGCGTGAGGGCGCCGAGCGATTCCGGCTCGTCCATTTCCCCGTCGCCGAGGAACGCCCAGACGGTGCTCCTGTCGTTTTGCAGCAGGCCGCGGTTCTTCAGGTACCGCAGGAACCGGGCGTGGTAGAGGCTGGTGATCGGCCCCAGGCCCATCGAGACCGTGGGGAACTGCCAGAAGTCCGGCATCAGCCACGGGTGCGGGTAGCTGGACAGGCCGGTGCCGCGGGGCAGTTCCTGGCGGAAGTTATCGAGGTGCGACTCGTCGAACCGGCCTTCCAGGAAGGCGCGGGAGTACATCCCCGGGGCGGCGTGGCCCTGGAAGTAGATGAAGTCGCCGGGGTGGTCCTCGGTCCGGGCGTGGAAGAAGTGGTTGAAGCCCACCTCGTACAGCGTGCAACTGGACGCGTAGGTGGAGATGTGCCCGCCGACGCCCTTGTCGCCCTTGTTGGCCCGCACGACCATCGCCGCGGCGTTCCAGCGGATCAGGCTGCGGATCTTGCGTTCGATCTCTTCGTCGCCGGGGTAGTCCGGCTGGCGCTCCGGGGGGATCGAATTGATGTAGGGGGTGGTCGGGTCGAACGGCAGTTCGACGCCCTGCTGCCGGGCGTAGTCGTCCAACCGGCGGAGCAACCGGGTCGCCTCGGCGGAGCCGTGGCGGTGCAGCACGTCTTCCAGCGACTCGAACCAGTCCCGCAGTTCGGCGTCGTCCAGGCTCTGCGGGATCTCGGCGCCGGGGCCGCCCTGCCCGTTGCGGGAATGCGGCGCGTTGTTGGCGCGGGCTTCGGGCGTGGCGAGTGAGCCGGAGGCCATCGGAGTCGTTTCGCAGCGGGGACGGGAGCGCAAACCGGAACCGACAGACCCCGCGCCCGGAACGGCGACGGGGGCGGGGCGGCCGGTCGCGCAGTGTAGTGGGGCGGCGCGGGACGGCCAAGCTGAGCTGGGAGTTCGCCGCTCTCTTCAAGCGAGCGGCGAACTGAGAGCTCAGCGGCTAACTGACGAACCGGCCGGCGCCGCGGCCCCGGAGGAACTCGGCGCCGCTCATCGAGCGTTTCCCCGCCGGCTTGATCGACCGCACCCGCACGGCGCCGGAGCCGCAGGCGACCACCAGATCGCCGCCGCGGTCGGCCGCCTCGCCGGGGCGGCTGCCGTCGCCGGGTACGGCGTCGACCGCCTCAAAGACGCACCGGGCCGGCTTGCCGCCCTTCGCCTGCAACCCGCCGGGTTCGAAAATCGAGAACGCCCCCGGCCACGGGCTCATCCCGCGAACGTGCCGGCTGACGGCGCCGGCGGAGCGGGTCCAGTCGATGCGGCCCTCCGACTTCTCCATCTGCGGGGCGTAGGTGGCGAGGTCGTGATCCTGTCGCACCGGCACCGCGGTCCCGGCCTCCAGCGCGTCCAGCACTTCGATCGTGAGCGGGGCGGCGAGCCGGGCGAGCCGATCGTGCAGTTCCCCGGCGGTCTCGAACCGGCCGATCGCGGTCGCCTCCGCCCCCAGGATCGGGCCGGCGTCCAGTTCGCGGACGATCTGGAAGACGGTGACCCCCGTCTCCTCTTCCCCCGCCCGAATTGCGGCGTGGATCGGGGCGGCGCCGCGGAACTTCGGCAGCAGCGAGGCGTGCAGGTTGAACGCCCCCTTCGGCGGGATCGCCAGCAGCTTTTCGCTGAGAATCTGCCCGTAGGCGGCGACGACGAACACGTCCGCCTCGAACGACCGCAACCGCTCGAGGCTGTCGGCGACGTTGACCCGCGGCGGCTGGAACACCGGGAGGTTCAGCTTTTCCGCGGCGGCCTTCATCGGCGGGACGGAGGTGTGCTTCCCCTTCCCCCCGCGGTCCGGCTGGGTGACGAGGCCGACGAGCTTGTGCCGCGACTTGGCGATCGCCCGCAACGCGGGCTCGCCGAAGGCGCCGGTGCCGAGAAAGAGAACGCGCATGGGGTCGACAGGGTGGGCCCGGAGCGCAAGCTCCGGAAGTGCGGAGTCGTTTCGGAGGGGCTCCGCCGGCGGCGCCGACGGCCGGAGCTTGCGCTCCGGGCTCACGCGCAGCCGCCTACAGCTTGAACGCTTCGAACTCTTTGAGCAGGTCCCGGTCCGAGGGGATCTCGCCGGCCTTCTGGCCCTTGGTCCAGGCGTGTTCGAAGTCCGCCAGCTTGGGGGCGGCCTTGGCCTTTTCGGCGGCGGTCATGCGGTCGGGGAACATCACCCCGTCCAAATGGTCGAACTCGTGCAGGACCACCCGGGCGGGCAGATCCTCCAGATCGAGGGCGAACAATTCGCCGTTGAGGTCGAACGCCTCCACGGTGATCGACTTCGCGCGACGGACGTCGCCGAAGAGTTGGGGCAGACTCAGGCAGCCTTCCTCGGCGGTCTCGCTGCCGGTGCGGCGGACGATCTCGGGGTTGATGAAGACCAGTTCCTGGTCCTTTTCCTCCGCTTCGCCGGTGGGATTGGCGACGAACAGCCGCCACGGTCGGGCGACCTGGGTGGCCGCCAGTCCGACGCCCTCGTGAGCGTACATCAATTCGAACATTTCCGCCACGTGGCGCCGCAGGGCGGCGTTGATCTCGGTGACGGGCGCCGCCTTCCGCCGCAACGCGGGGTGCGGGTGCGGCACGATCTTCAGGGCGTCCGCGCCGGACGAGACGGAAACCGTGTCGGGGGCGATGGCGCCGGGAGCGGTCGTCTCGGACATCAGGCGGGGGGCGAGGGGGCGAACACGAGTCCGCATCCTACGCCCGCTGGATTCGAGGGGCGACCTCGTTAGCCGCTCTCTGACAGAGAGCGGCTAACGTCCCCCGGCCGCGGCCGACTCAGTAGGTCGGCACGCAGTTGGCCGGGGCGGCGGCGGTCTGCGTCGGGGCGACGTAGTACGCCTGCGGGGCGGCGGCGGTCTGGTAGTAGACCGGGGCGGCGGCGGTGGGGCCCATCGGGGCGGCCATGGCGCCCTGCGGGTAGACCGGGGCGCCGTAGCCGCCGCCGCACTGACCGGTCTCGCAGCCGCCGCCGTAGGCCGGGGCGCCGTAGAAGCTGCCGTAGCCGGCGCCGTGCGAGCAGCAGCACCCCGTGGACAGGGCGATCACGCCGGCGCCGACGACGGCCGGGGCCAGGCGCTTCAGGGTGGAGGGCTTCAGGCAGCGGGCGAGGGTCGTGAACCGGGCCATGGGGGCAGTCCTTGCGTGGTCCGGCCGCCGCCGCCCCGCTCCCCAAAGGTGGGGGGGAACCGACGAAGTCCGGTGAGAAACGGAAATGGGTTGTGCCGAGGGAAAGCGGGCGACGGGCGGTTCGGGCGGCGGTCGGGGCGACCGGCCGCGTCGAACCCTGGGGGAGAGTGACGTCGCCGTGCGGGGCGGGGTGTAGTCCTTCGCGGCCGAAGCCCCAAGAGGGACTTGAAGGAATTTTTGCAACCCGGTGCAAAATCGTTCCGAACCCTCCTCCGCGCGCGTGGGACCGCCGCGGTTCCCGCTTCGCCGCCGCCGCTCAGGCCGGGGTCGCTCAGGCCGGGGTCGCTCAGGCCGGGGTCGCTCAGGCCGGGGTCGCGGTGGGGGCGACGTCGGCCCGGGTGACGCGGGGCCACATCCGCACGGCTTCCACCAACACCCAGCTTTCCAGCAGCAACACGGCGCAGCCCATCGCGCTGAGCAGCCAGTTCTCCCGGGCGATCCAGCCGGTCTCCGGGGCGAACACCTGCACGGCCATCGCCCAGGCCGGGACCGCGATCATCAGCAGCGCCGCGGGCACGAGCCACAGCACCGGGGCGCGGCGGCGGTGCAGGTAAAAGGCGATCACCAGGAACGCCAGCCCGGCGAGCAACTGGTTCGTCGCCCCGAACAGCGGCCACAGGATCAGACCGCCGGTGCCGTAGCCCAGGCCCGGCGCCCGGATCAGGGCGATCGCCCCGCCGGCCAGCACCGCGACCAGCGTCGCCGGATGACGGCCGGTGAGGACGTGGAACGCCGGCGCCTTCTCCGCCAGCCCGCCGGCGAGTTCCTGCACGACGTAGCGTTGCAGTCGGGTGGCGCTGTCCAGCGTCGTCGCCGCGAAACCGGCCACGGTGGTGGCGATCAGCCCCACGCCGAACCACGCCGGGATGCCGACCTCCTGCAAAAAGTTCGCCCCGCCGGCGACGAACGCCCCGATCATCTGCGGCAGGCGGAAGCTCGCCCAGCTCCCGCCGGGCACGTAGGTGCTTTCCCACGCCGCCCGGCCGGAGGCGAACGCCTCGCCCGTCGGCCCGGTCGCGGCCATTCCCAGCCCCGCGGTGCAGGCCAGAATGACCAGCACCGCCAGGAACGCCTCGGACAGCATCGCCCCGTAGCCGACCGGGCGGGCGTCCAGTTCGCTTTTCACCTGCTTGCTGCTCGTCCCGCTGGCGACCAGGCAGTGGAACCCGCTGCACGCTCCGCAGGCGACGGTGACGAACAGGAACGGCAGGATCGCGGGGGCGTCGAACGGGCGGGCGTCCGCGGCGACGATCATCGGGGCGCTGTCCAGGCTGGCGTCGCCGGTCGCCCCCGCCACCGCCGCCCCGACGACCAGCGCGGCCATCGTCAGGAACAGCAGGCCGCTGTTGAGCAGGTCGCGCGGTTGGAGCAACAGCCCCACCGGCAGCACGCTCGCCGCGTAGCAGTAGGCCAGCAGCAATACGGTCCACACGACCACCGGGCTCCAGGAGGATAGCCCGACCGCCGGCAGGATCTCCGCCAGATCGATCGGCAGGGAGGTGGCCCCCAGCCAGACGCAGCCCAGCAGGACCGCCAGCCCGCCGACCACCGGCACGGTCAGGTTCGCCCCGGACTTCAGGGCCCGGCCCAGCAGGATCGCCAGCGGCATCGCCGCCCACACTGGCAGCACGCTTTCGGGGTACAGGTTGAACACGCTGGCGATCACCAGCCCGAACACGCCCAGGACGACGGTCAGCGCCAGCCAGAGCACCGACAGGAACAGCCACCGCGCCCGGGGGGAAATCAGCCGGCCGGCCGCCTCGCCGACCGTGGCCCCGCCGTTCTTCAGGCTGACCACCAGGCTGCCGAAGTCGTGCACCGCCCCGACCAGCACGCTGCCCACCAGCACCCAGATCAGCGCCGGCAGCCAGCCCCAAAACACCGCCACCGCCGGCCCCACGATCGGCCCGGTGCCGGCGATGCTGGTGAAGTGGTGCGCGAACACGACCCAGCGGCGGGTCGGCACGAAGTCGCGGCCGTCTTCTTTCGCGATGCTGGGCACCACGGCGTTCGCGTCCACGCCGAACACCCCGCTCAGCCACCGCCCCAGCGCCAGGTATGCCAGCCCCAGGCCCGCCGCGGACCCGAACAACACCACAAGTACGGACATCGGCGGGGACCTGACTCATCGAAGAACACGGGGGCGAACGCGGGCAGCGTGAACGGCCTCCCCCCCGGACGCAACCGCGGCGGTCGGCCCCGCGTCGCCCGCTCTCCCTGCCGAGGCGCCCCCCGCCGAGGGCCCCTCACGACCGGACGAGGCGGCGCCGTCGGACGACTCGGCAGGATCGACGGGTTGGGTTGCCGTGGGAAGATATTCCGGCACATCGCATCCCCCCAGATTGCCGCAACTGCCGAAGTCATTCCGGCGGTCGGGTTTCCCTGACCGCTCCCCTCGCCCGGAGGAGCCGGGCGAGGCCCCTCAGTGTCCCGCTCACCGTAAGGAGACGCCATGTTGGTTTTAAGCCGCCAGAAGGAACAGACGATCGTCATCGGGGACGACGTCCGCATCACGATCGTCGAAGTGAAGGGCGACAAGGTTCGCCTGGGCATCGAAGCCCCGCGGAACGTGACGGTGCATCGGGAAGAGGTGTTCCTCGCGTTGGCCGCCGGCGAGCCCGCCCGCCGGGCTGCCTGACGGGCTCTTCTCAAACGATCGTCCCAGGCCGACGGCGACGTCGCCCCGGGCGGCGCGGCCCGCGCCGGGCCGGGAATCCCCCGAAGCCAAGTCGCAGCGGGCCCGCAGAACCGGCACGGCCGGCGCCAAATACGCGGCCGGGTCAGATCGTTGACGAAATGCAACGTTGCATCCGAAGCGGTCGCTGATCCGGACCGATGGTTTGTCCGGGCCCGTCAGGACGATCCCGCCCCACCCGTTAGCCGGCACGACGCCGCGCGTCGCGGGTCCCCGCTCCGCCGGGGCGTTTCCCCTCCTCATCGGCTGATTCGGTCTCGCCCGGGATCGACGGCCGATTGCCGCTCCCCGGCGGCTCCCCTCCCAAACTCGTTGAAGGAACCCGGGACCCATGACCCGTATCAACACCAACGTCGCTTCGTTGCGCGGCCAGCGCTCCATGGCGAAGAGCGACAAGATGCTGGCGAACGCGATGACGCGGCTGTCGACCGGCGTCAAAATCAATAACGGCAAGGACGACCCTTCCGGCCTGATCGCCGGCGAGACCCTGCGCTCGCAGATCTCCACGATCGAGAAGTCGATCACCAACTCCAACCGGGCCAACAACGTTCTCACCACCGCCGACGGCGCGCTGGGCGAGATCGGCGGTCTGCTCACGCAGGTCCGCGGGCTGGTCCAGGAAGGTCTGAACGACGGCGCCCTCTCCCAGGAGGAACGCGACGCCAACCAGCTGCAGATCGACAACGCTCTGACGGCGATCAACCGGATCTCCTCGAACACCAGCTTCGCCGGCGACAAGCTGCTGGACGGCTCGAAGGCGTTCACGACGTCGATTAGCTCCGCGGACAACGCCAAGCTCAGCAGCTACTCCATCGACCAGGCCCTGCTGGGCAGCGCCTCGAAGATCGACCTCGACGCCACCATTAACAGCGCGGCCGAGCAGGCCCAGCTGGTGTACCAGGGCGGCGACTTCACCTCGGCGGCGACGCTGGAGATCGGCGGCACCGGCGGCACCGAAGTGGTGCAGCTCGGCGAAGAGGCGACCATCGAGGACGCCGCCACCGCCATCAACGCCGTCACGGACGCCACCGGCGTCTCCGCCCGGGTTCTGGACGGCACGATCGCCTCCGGCAACCAGGTGATCGCCGTCAACAGCCAAAACGTCGAATTCGCGCTGACCGAAGCCGGCCGCAAAATGGTCGACGGCGGCGGGCTGGCGATCGAGATCGTCAACCCCGGCGCCGCCGCGACCGAGTCCACCGAGCTGGTCGACAACGGCGACGGCACCTTCACCGCCAAGCTCACGCTGGGTCACGACGGGACCGCCGTCACCTCCGACATCGCCGACATCGTCACCGCCTTCGACGGCCTGACCGATACGAACGGCGACAACCTGTTCGACGTCGCCGCCGCCGCCAACGCGACCACGACGACCCTCGGCGCCGCCGTCGCCTCGACGGACCTGGATAAGGGCGCCATCCGGATCGACGACGTCCGCGGCCCGAACAACCGGGGCGGGGTGAGCATCGCGTTCGGCGACACCGGCACGAGCCAGGCGCTGGGCATCTCCGTCAGCGGCGACGACATCACCATCCAGCTGGCCACCGACGCCAACGACGTCGTCACCAGCACGCTGGCGGACGTCAAGGACCTGCTGGAGTCCAGCGGTCTGACGCTGTCGGACGGCACCAGCATCGCCGACGCCCTCAACATCGAGATCGACGGCGACGACACCCTGCTGGCCAACGGCCTGTCCGCGTCCGAGCTCGACGAGACCAACGGCACCTCGCTGGTGCTGGAAAGCGAAGCCTACGGCTCCGACGAGTTCGTCTCCGTCAACGTGCTGGACGGCAGCTTCGACACCACCGGCATCGACGATTTCTCGACCGAGTCCCGTCGCGACACCGGCGAGGACATCGTCGCCTCCATCAACGGCCAGAAGGCGATCGGTCGCGGCCTCACCGCGTCCATCAACACCTCCAACCTCACCGCCTCGGTCACGTTCGACTCGGCGAGCAACACGGAGGACGAGTCCGTCTCCCTGGACGTCACCGGCGGCGGGGCGATCTTCCAGATCGGCCAGGACGTGACCATCTCCGGTCAGGTCGGCATCGGCATCGAGGCCGTCAACACCGCCCGCCTGGGCGGCACCGCCGGCAAACTGTTCGAACTGACCAGCGGCGGCGGAAAGAGCCTGTCCGACGTCGCCAACGGCAACGCCAGCGGCGCCGACCTCGTCAATATTCTCGACGGGGCCATCAACGAGGTCTCCAGCCTCCGCGGCCGCATCGGCGCCGTTCAGAAGAACGTGATCGACACCAACATCAACACGCTCGGCGTCGCCCTGGAGAACATCTCCGAGGCCCGCAGCCAGATCGTCGACACCGACTTCGCCGTCGAATCGGCCAACCTGCAGAAGGCCCAGATCCTCGGCCAGGCCGCCACCTCGGTCCTCTCGATCGCCAACCAGAGCCCCCAGCGGGCCCTGTCGCTGCTCGGGTAATATAAAGGTGGCGAAAGGGGCGAGGCGTAAGGCGTAAGCCGCCGGACCCCACGCGGCATCGAACGGCCCGGTCGCTCCCCCGAGCGACCGGGCCGTTCGCGTTTCGCTGCGCACAGCTTTCTTACCCCCTACGCCTCACCCCTTCTCCCTGCGTTTAATACCCCGGCGGGAGCAGTTCGCCGTCGTTGCGGTCGCCCAGGCGGCTCCAGGTCGTCGCGTCGATGCTGTCGCTGAAGAATCGCACCGCCCCGTCGCACAGCGCCGCCTGCACCCCGCCGACGTGGGACGAATAGAACCCGCTGACCTCCAGCGCGACGGCGTCCGGGTCCGGGGTCTCCCCGTCCGCCGCGACGTCGCCCTCCTCGGGCACGGGCAGGGCGCCGTTGCCGAGCCGGGGGGCCGCGTTCGGCTCGACGCCGCTGTGGGCCAGTGTCGCCGCGGTGCCGCTGGCCCAACTCAGGGTGCTCCAGCCCCCGTCGCCGCCCTCGCCGATCAGTAGCGTGTGGTGGGCCCCGTCCGTGATCTCCGCGTACGTGATCGCGCTGTTGAGGAACAGCACGCCGCCGTTGTCGACGTCGATCGGTTCGTCCTCCCCGCCGATGCACCCGGCGTAGCCGGCTGAGGTGGCCGACGACGGGCAGAGGATCCCGGACGGCAGGGTTTCACGGACGGCGTCGTTCGCCTCGGCGTACACGCTGCGACTGAAGTCGAGGTGGGCGTACAGCGGGCCCTCGTCCAGCTGCGGCAGAATCTGGGTAAGCCAGTTCATGTGATATGGCATCGGGTCCAGCGCCCGGTAAGCCTCCGCGGTGGGCAGCGTGCGGATCGGCCCGTTCGCCGCGATCGTCCCCGGGGGGAAATGGCCGGCGGACACCTCGTAGTTCTGCAGGGCCAGCGCCAACTGCATGAGGTTGTTGGCGCACGACGCCCGCCGGGCCGCCTCCCGGCTCTGCTGCACCGCCGGGAGGAGCAGCGAAACCAGGATCGCGATAATGGCGATCACGACCAGCAACTCGATCAGCGTGAACCCGGGACGGCTCGGCCGGCGGGAGGCGGGGCTATTCATCGTCGGAATCGGAAACGGGTTTCGGGGCGAGCAGCGGGGAACGGTCCGCCGGGGCGGAGTCGGCGAGGACGGGGCGGACGGTCCGCCGGGCCCGGGCGGCGACGCCGCGGCGTTCGACGCGGGCCTCGACGGTCGGGAGGTCGCCGTCTTCGGCGGCGGGGGAGAAGGTCACCGCGGCGGCGCCTCCCGGCAGGGCCGGCGACCACGATTCAGGAGCCCCGGCGCCGCGGGCGGTCCGCACCGCGGCGAGCCGGGCGCCGGCGTCGGCCAGCAGGGCGGCCTGCACGGCGGCCTCGTTCGGCTCCAGCGAGCGGCGGTGCACCGCCGCCGTCCGCACCGCCGTCAGCAGCAGACCGGTCGCGACTGCCAACAACACGATCGCGACCATCAGCGACACGCCCCGCCGCGACCTGCCCGGCCGGGATGAGGGCGCCGAGGGGAACAGGGGACCGTTCATTCCGTGCCCTCCTCGGGGGCGGCGTCGCCGACGCGGGCGCCGGCGGGCAGCCATGCGGCGAGTTCCACCGCAGCCCCGTCCCGACGTTCGTCCGCCCCGCCGGCGGGGTCGTAGCCGACCGCGACCCGCACGCTGCCCGGCCGCTCCTCCGCAAACCACGCGAACCCCGCCCCGCCGACCGGGAAGCGGTCCCGTCCGGCCCGCGGCCCGGTCGCGATGCGACGCACGGCGCTGCCGTCGGCCTCGTAGCGGATCGCCGCGCCGTCGGCGGCGGCGAGAGTCAGGCCGATCTCGTCCGCGGTCGCGGAGACCGCGTCGGCGGCGTCCTCCCGCAGCGTGCGGTGCAGCCGGGACAGCGCCGCCCCGGACTCCGCGGCCGTCTGGGCGGCCACCGTCACCCGCCGCACCGTGACGATCGTCGTCGCCCCCAGCGAGAGCAGCGCAACCGTGCCGGTGACGACCACGATCAGTTCGACCAGCGAATACCCGCCCCGCCGTCGGGGCCGACGCGGGCGAGGCGGGCGACGAGGTGAAGTCGGCCTCATTCGTCCGCCCCCCCGGCGTCGGTCAGTTCGTCGTCGGTGGGGCCGTCGTCGGTCGGTTCAGATCCGAAGGCCCACGCGCTCAGTCGCACCGGTCGGGCGGCGGCGCCGGCGGCGGTCGTCCAGCCGAGGGCGCCGTCCAGTCGCACCGCCGCCACGCCCTCCGGAGCCCCGTCCGCTTCGTCGAGCGGCACGGCGACGACGGTCAGGTTCGCCCCCGGCAGCGACGCGGCGAAGGGCGGCCGCAGCGCCGCCACCTCCGCCGACAGCGGCCCGCCCTCCCCGTCCGTCAGCAGCCGGTCGGGCGGCCGTCGGGAGAGGTCCGTCAGCAGGTTCGACAACTCGGCGGCGGCCCGGCGGCGGCGGTCGGTTTCCGCCCGCACCCCGTCCGCCCGCCGGACGGCCGGCAGCAGCATCGCCGTCACGGTCGTGAGCACGGCCACCGCGACCGCCAGTTCCATCGCCGTCGTCCCCCGCCGCGGCCGGCGGGCGGAGCAGCCTGTTGCGAGGAGGGGAAACGTCGTCACAGCGGTCGTCCCACGTGGTGCATGATCCGGATCAGCGGGGTGAAGAAGGCCAACGCGACCCAGGCGACGAGCGCCCCGATCAGCAGGACGGCGGCCGGTTGGAGCAGCGCCAGCCATTGGCCGCGGCGGCGGTCCTCCAGGGCGTCGCGGCGGTCGGCGATCAGCCGCAGCACGGTCGGCAGGTTGCCCGCGGCCGTGCCGGTCGCGGCGAGGCGGGCCTCGCCGGCGGTCAGCAGCCCGGCGTCCCGCAGCGCCGGCCAGACGTCGGCGCCGCCCTCCACCCGCCGGGCCAGCGTTCTGAGGGCCGGCCCCCGACTGTTCGCGGCCGCGGCGTAGGCCGTCAACACCGGCGGGAACGGCCGACCGTTCTCCGCGGCGCTCGCCAACGCCCGCAGGACCCGCGATCCGTGGGCCCGACGGGAGCCCAGCCGGCGCCGGACCCACCGCCCGCCCGGCGGGCGGTGGCCCTTTTGCTTCATCACCAGCGCCAGCGGGAGGGCGAACGCCGCCAGCTGGAACGCGGCCAACAGCAGGAACCAGTACTGCACCGCGAAGGAGCCGAACTGGACCAGCGGGTCGAACCAGGCGACCGACAGCCACCCCGCCCCGCGCTCGTCGGCCAAGCCGTCGGGAGAGGCACCGAAGTCCTCAAAGATTCTTCTGTACTTCGGCACGATGTAATAGAGCAGGAACCCCAGCACCGCCTGCACCGCGAACAGCGTGGCGAGCAGGTAGAAGCCGACGTTCCAGAACGCCCCCGCGGCCCCGCCGGCCTGCCGGGCGAGGCGGGCGGACTCGTCGGCGAGGGCCCGCGGCAGGCCGCCGGCCGCTTCGCCGGCGGCGAGGGCCGGCTCGCTGGCGGCGGGGATCAGGCGTTCCGTCCGCAACGCTGACCTTAAATCGCCCCCGGCCTCCAGCAGCGCCGCCGCCCGGCGGGCCCGCTCGCGCCGGCCCCGCAGCAGGGTTTCGCCCAGCCCCTCGAACTCCTCCGCCAGCGGCCCCCCCCGCCGGGCGGCGACGGCCAGTTCGCCCATCAACGTGGCGGCCCGCAGGCGGCGGGCGCGACGGACCAGCGCCCACGCCGTCACGGTCGTGATCAGCGTGAGCGGTCCGAGCGCCAGCGGGATTAGAGACAGAAGTTCCACCGTCACGCCCCTCCGTACGACAGATACGACAGAGGAGCGGACGCGCCGGCGACGCAACCGGCGACGAGATCGGCGGCGATCCGGGGGGCGGTCATGACAGGTCGTTCAGCAAATTCAGCAGCGGGAGGATCGTCGCCCCGCCGAACAGCAGCACGACCGCCCCGACGGCCGCCAGCAGGAGCGTTTGCAGGGCCGCGGCGATCAGCCCCGCCGGGCCGAGCCGTCCCGCCAGCCGGGCCCGCAGCGACGCGGCGGCCGTCCGCAGGGCCTCGGCGAGCGCCTCCGGATCGTCCTCCCGCCGCACCGCCGTGCGGAATTCCACGGGCAGATAGCGACGGCGGGAGGCCGCCGCCGCCGCCTCGGCGCCTGCCGCGACGGAGTCCGCCGTTAAGGCCATGTCCTGACCCACCCGCGGGTCCGGGCACGTCCAGCCGACGGCCCGCAACGCGTCCGGCAGCGGCGTGCGGACTTCCACCAGCGCCGCCAACAACTCGCACGCCCGGGCCTGCTCCCCCGGCCGCAGGAACGCGGAGAACGGCCACAGGGTCGGGGCGTACCGCGGCAGCGCCCACCGCCCCGCCGCCAACGCCGCCACGGCCAGCGGCAGCGCCACGAACCACCCGGCCCGCAGCCAACCGCCCACGGAGAGCGCCGCTTGCGTCAGCCACGGTAGGGGGGCTCCGAAGTCGCGGAACGTCGCCTCGAACCCCGGCGCCAGTAGGGCGAGCGCCGCCGCGGCGACCAGCAGCGTCGCCCCGCTGAGCGTCAGCGGCCAGGCGACCGCGGCCGACAGCCGGCGGCGGTCCTCCGCCCGCTCGGCGGTCGCGGCGGCGGCGACGTGCAGCACGGCCGGCAGTCCGGACCCCACCGGCAGCTCGAGCAGCCCGCCCAATGACGGCGGCAGCGCGTCCTTCACCTCCCCCAGCGCCGTCGCCGGGTCGGTTCCCCCCGCGACCCGGTCGGCTGCCGTCCACACCGCCGTGCGGGCGCGGCCGGGCGGCAGGTTTTCTCCGGCGATCCGCAACGCCGCCGCCGGCGGCAGCGGTCGCTCCTCGACGGCCTTCGGCGGGGACCCGTCGTCGACGGCCGTCGGGGCGAAGGGGGCGACGGCGGCGGTGGGAAACCCCTCGTTCATCATCCCGCCTCCGGAACGACGGGCCGGGCGAGGGCCTCCAACAGGTCGACCGCGGGCAGAGCGACGCCGAGCACGTACAGCGCCGCCACCCCGCCGCCGACCAGCGCCGTCGCCGCCAGCGGCCACGCCGCCGCGCAGCGGGCAGCTGCCGCCCGCGCCCGGCCGGTGTGCACCCGCGACGCTGCGGCGAGGGCCGCCGGCAGGTCCGCCGCCGGCGCCGTCGCCAACGTCCAGGACAGCAGCGGCGGCGCCGGGGCCTGCCTGGAGGAACCGGCGGCGGAGAACACCGCGGCCCGGTCCTCGCCGGCGTCCAGCCGGTCCGCGGCGCGGGCGAGGGCGGCGGCGCCGGTCGCCCCCGCGGATCCGGCCGCCGACCGCAGCGCCTCGCCCAGCGGCACGCCCGCGGCCGTCAGCAGGGAGAGCAGATGGCCGCAACTGGCCCACCGCAGTTCGTTCCGCACGCCCCGCACCCCCGGCGCCCAGCTGAGCGCCCGCCCGCCGGTCCACCGCGTCAGCAGCGCCGCGCCCCCCACCGCCGCGGGGGGCACGAACCAGAGCCAGACGGAGTCGACTCGTCCAAGATTCTCGAGCCACCGCACCGGGGTCGAGACCTCCGCCCCGGCCTGTCGTAGCATGTCCGCCAGCGGCCCGGCGACCGTCGGCAGGGCCCACGCCGCCAGGGCCGCGGCGACGCCGATCACCGCCAGCGGGCCGACCATGGCCGCGGCCAGCTCCGCCCGCAGGTCCGCCGCCAACCGGGAGCGTTCCGCCACCCGGGCCAGCGCTTCGCCGGGACGACCGGACCGCAGACCGCTTTCCAGCGTCGCCCGCATCGCCGTCGGCAGCGGGCCGCGTTCGGCGGCGTAGGCCTCCTGGAGAGTCATCCCGTCCCGCAGGCGTTCGGCGACGCGATCGCTCAGCCCGCCGGGGGCACCCGCCCCCAGCCCGACTTCCAACGGCAGACCGGCCGCGGCGAAGGCGGCGGCCTCGTCGCCCAGGGCGATCAACTCCTCCAGCCGCCGCGGCGGCAGCGCTTCAGGGGAGTCGGCGGCGGGAGCGGGCGAAGTCACGGGACCTGAGAAACGTTGCGTCGAACGGGCGGCGCTCAGCGGGGGGACGCCCGGCGAGTGTGCGGGTTTCACGAACGCTCCGCGACCGGCGCGGGTTCAGACCCGGCAATGTATTTGCGCCGACGCCTCGTCTCTCCCCTCTCCCTTGAGGGAGAGGGGCCGGGGGTGAGGGT
>NZ_JBINJD010000260.1:0-3838 GCF_043951915.1 Alienimonas sp. DA493
GTCGACGGGGACGGCTTCATCCGTCTGGCGGAGGTGCAGACCGCCACGACCGCCCGGGTGGCGACGCTGATCGACGAATACAACGCCGACCTGCCGGAGGCCGAGCGCATCCGGCAGTCGCCGACGTTCCACGGGCCGGAGGCGACCCGATCCCTGCCGCTGGCCGTGCCGGCGACCGACACGGAGGCCCTCGTCGCCCGCCTCGCCCTGCGGGTCGGTCAGCAGGGCTACACCGAAGACCTGCACGCCCGGCTGGCCGAGGAACTGACCGCGGGCACGGCGCCGGCGGACCTGCGGCGGGAGGCGGAACGCTTCGCGGATCGCGGCGGGCGGTTCTTTGCCTCGATCGCGGCAGTCGAACTCGGCGACGCGGGCAACTCCGGGTCAATGACCCCCGCCCCGTTGGTCGTCGCGGCGGACGGGTCCGGCGACCACCACACGATTCGAGCCGCCCTCGCCGCGGCCCCCGACGGCGGTCGCGTGACCGTGAGGCCCGGCCTGTACCGGGAGAACGGGCTGACGATCGACCGCGCCGTCACGCTGGAGGGCGTCGGCCCGCGGGAACAGGTCGTCATCGAAGCGAGCGACTCCGACGCCCTGCACCTCAAGGCGCCCGTCGCGACGGTGAAGGGGCTGACGCTGCGGTGCACGGCGGCGCCGGACGCGAAGATGACCGGTCTGTGGGTCAGCGCCGGCGCGCCGTTGGTGGAGGACTGCGTGGCGACGTCGAGTTCGATCGCCAGCATTTACGTCGCCGGCGACGGCACGGCGCCCACGCTGCGGAACTGCCGGGCGGAGAACGGGGTCTCGTACGGCCTGTACGTCCTCGAGAAAGCCGCCGGCACCTATGAGAATTGCCTGTTCGTGGGCCACGCCGACGACGGCGTCACCGTGAAAGGCGCTGGCACGAACCCCACATTGCGGGCGTGCCGGGTGGAAAACGGATCGGCGAACGGCTTCGTCGTTTACGATCAGGCGGGCGGCCTGTTCGAGAACTGCACGTCCACGGGCAACGCTGGCGACGGCGTCGAGGTATTTGGGGCGGGCACGGCGCCGACGTTCCGCGGGTGTCGGGTCGAGGACGCGGCGCAGGACGGCTTCCTTGTCCACCACGGCGCCGGCGGCACGTTCGAACGCTGCGTGGCCCTCCGCGCCAAGGAGCGAGGCGCGTACGTCCTGAAGGACGGGACGGCGCCGACGTTCCTCCAGTTCCGGGCGGAGAACTGCACGCGGGGCGGCCTGCTGGTCCACCTCTCCGCGGCCGGGACCTACGAAGACTGCATCTTCATCGACAACGGCATCGCCGGCATCAGCGCGGTCGAGGGCGCCAACCCGACGGTGAAACGATGCCGCGTCGAAGGCAGCGACATCGGGCTGTTCGTCGTCGGCGCCCGCGGCACGTACGAAGACGCCGTCTTCTCCGACGCGAAGACCCACGGCATGCACATCGGCCGCGCCGGGGCGAACCCGACGGTCCGCCGGTGCCGGGTCGAGAACGCCAAGGGCCACGGGCTGCTGGTGAATGAAGGCGGGTCCGGCGTGTTCGAGGACTGCACCCTGACCGGCAGCGGGCAGGCCGGGATCACCGTCGCGGCCGCCGGGACGTCCGCTACGATCCGCGGCGGGGCGTCGATCGGCAACGCGTGGCAGGGCGTGCGGGTCCAGGAGCAAGCCCGTGCGACCGTCTCCGGCGTCGACCTGCGGAACAACCGCCGCGGCGCGTGGCAGATCGGAGCCGACGCCGGGCCGGTGTCGCGCTCCGACAATCGGGAATAGCCGGACGGATTTTTCAAGACGGCGGGAAGCGGCCCGCGAACAGCGGCGTATTGCTCGCATGTCGCCCTTCGCCCGCCCCGCCGCCCCCGTTCAGTCCGGTCCGCGGATCGGGCGAGGAATAACAGTTGCGGGGGGGAGCGAGGGGGTTTGTCATGAGGCTCGCCCCGCGTCTTCCCCCGGCCGTTTCCCGGCCCGTCGGGGTTCCGCCCGTCGTTCCCCCGCCGCAACCGCCCCCCTCCCAGCCGTCGCCGTGATGAACGCTCGCTTGTTGTCCGCCGCGGTCGCCGCGGCCGTCGTCTTATCGGCTCCGCCCGCCGGGGGCGCGGCGGAGCCGACCCCGGACTCCGCGGCCCTCGCCTCCGCGGCCCGCACCGTTTTAAGAACGCATTGCGCCCGCTGTCACAGCGGCGAAGGCTCCCCCGGGGGGAATTTCGACGTGCTGAGCGTCGCCTCTTTAAAAGAGTCCGGGCACCTGGACGCCGACGCCCCCGCGGACAGCTTCGTGCTGGCCGCGATCGAGACCGAATATATGCCGCCCACCGACATCCGCGAGCGGGCGCCCGTGCCGAGCGAGGACCGGGCGGCGCTGCGGGCCTGGCTGGAGGCCGGCGCCGCGGACTTTCCCTCCGACGCCGACCGCGAGCACGTCATGCTCTCCGCGGTCCTCGCCGCCGTGCGGGACGACCTGCGGGAGACGGACCGCGAGGACCGGCCGTCGCGGCGGTACTTCACCCTGCACACGCTGTTCAATAACCCCAACGTGCTCGCCTCGGACCTGCCGGCCTATCGGGCGGCGCTGTCCAAGGCCCTCAACAGCATGTCCTGGGAGCCGACGATCGTTCCGCCCCGCGAGGTGCGGCCCGGGGGCGAACTGGGCGAGCGGCTGCCCGAGGGCGTGCTGTACCGCGTCGACCTGCGGGATTACGGCTGGGACGGCGAAGACTGGCAGACCGTGTTGAAGGCCTACCCCTACGGCCTGAGCTACGGGAACCTCGGCGGGGACGAGGGGGAAATGCTGGGCCGGCTGGGCGAGGACCTGGAGGACCTGTCCGGCACCACGCTGCCGATCGTGCGGGCCGACTGGTTCGTCGCCGCCGCCACCCGCCCGCCGCTGTATAACGCGCTGCTCGACCTGCCGGAGACCGAGCACGCGCTGGAAGAGCTGCTCGACGTGGACGTGAAGCGGCATTTCGCGGACCCGCGGCCGCGGTCGATCGCCCGGGCCGGCTTCTCCCGCAGCGGCGTGAGCGCCCAGAACCGGCTGGTCGAACGCCACGCCTCCCCCTACGGGGCCTACTGGAAAAGCTACGACTTCGGCCCGGACAACGGCCGCGGGAAGCTCACCCGGTTCCCGCTCGGCCCGGCGGGAGCGTTCGAGAACCACGACCGCCTCGCCTTCGACCACGACGGCGGGGAGGCGATCTTCAGCCTGCCCAACGGCCTGCACGGCTACTTCCTGTCCGACGGCGCCGGCGATCAGCTGCACGCCGGGCCGATCGAGGTCGTCGGCGACGCGCTGAAAACGTCCGGCACCCCGGCGATCGTCAACGGGGTCTCCTGCTTCGCCTGTCATAAAAACGGGATGATCGACCTGACGGACACCCTGCGGACCGGCAACGGAGTGTTCGGCGACGCCGAGGACCTCATCCGCCAACTCCACCCGCCCAAGGAGGAGATGGACCGCTTGATCGAGGGGGACCGGGCCGCCTACCTGCGGGCGCTCCGCCAGGCCGTCGCGGAGTTCGACGACAGCGATCCGACCGCCGAGGGCTACGTCGACCCGATCGGCCACGTCGCCCGTCAGCATCGGCTGGTGTTCTTGAACGGGGAGGCGATCGCCGCCGAATTGAACCTGGACGGGTTCGAGGCGCTCCGCGAGCGCATCAGCCACCGCGATTTTAAAGAACTCGGCCTGGAACCGCTGCTCGACGGCGGCACGATCGGCCGGCCGGAGTGGGAGGCGACCTACCGCGGCGTCTCCCTGATGCAGGAGCTCGCCCGCCGGCTGCGGTACACGCCGGTCACCCCGCTGTAGGGCCGTCGCCCGACCGAGCGTCCCGGA
>NZ_JBINJD010000261.1:0-3814 GCF_043951915.1 Alienimonas sp. DA493
AGACCGCCCGGCAGTCGGCCCGGAAGCGGACGTAGCCCACGCCGCAGGCCGCGACGCAGAACAGGCCGACCCACAGCGGCGAGACCCCCGCCGCCAACAGCCGCGGGGCGTCCAGCAACCGGTCGCCGGTCAGCCAGCTGACCGCCAGATAACAGCCGTTCGCCAGCAGGCAGAAGTCCGCCAGGAACCAGGCCCACCGCCGACGGATCAACAGGGCCAGCAGCGCCGGCGCCGCGCACCCGAACAGCGGCCCGGCCCAGAGGGTGAGCGCCGGACGCGGGTCCGGTTGAAAGCTCGAATGCGGCGGCGGCCACGGCCCCAGCCACGCCGACCGCAACTCGCCCCCACCCAGCCACCCGCCGAGCAGGTGCCCGAGTTCGTGCGTGAAGGTCATCACGCACCACCCGGCGACCAGCAGCCCGGCGAACCGGGCGAGGCGCCGGGCGGTCAATCAATCGCCTTCGATCTCGGCGGCGGCGTCGAAGCCGCTCCGAATCTGTTCAACTTCCTCTTCGGTCCGGTCGTCTTCCGGGGCCTCGAGTTGGCCGTCTTCGTAGCCGCCGCCGCAGCCGGCGGACAGCGTCAGGGCGGACAGGACGACGAACAGCGGGGCGAGGCGACGGGACATATTCAGCGGGATCGGAGGTTAAGCGGCGGACCGACTGGGGACCGCCGAGACGCGGGACGATTTGACCGAAATCTACCGCGGCGGGGGGCTCTTGGCCATCCGTGCGGCCTGTTTCGCCGCCGTCAAGGTGATCGATCAGTCCGCTCCCCTGTTGTCAGACGCATCCAATAGGCCTAGAGTATTAGACCCCGCTTTGCCTCCTGAACGCCGCGCCTGACGTTGGGCCGCCGGGAGCGACGGTTTTTCTTACCCACTTCTGCCGTGGCGGTTTTCTCCGCCCGGCGCCCTTCTCGGAGTATCTTATGCGTCCCCTCGCCCGCCGCGCCGGCTCCGCCCGGCGCTCCGGCTTCACGTTAATCGAACTGCTGGTGGTGATCGCGATCATCGCGATCCTGGTGAGCCTGTTGCTCCCCGCCGTCCAGCAGGCGCGTGAGGCCGCCCGCCGCAGCCAGTGCCAGAACAACCTCAAGCAGATCGGGCTGGCGTTCCACAACTACGCCAGCACCTACAAGGTGTTCCCCGCCGCCAGCGGCGGGACCTCCGGCCCCGGGTCGAACAACGAAGGCTTCGTCAGCGCGTTCCCGCGGCTGGCGCCGTTCCTCGATCAGACGGCGCTGTGGAACCAGATGTCCAAGCCGCTGGACACCGACGGCGACGGCACTCCTGAGTTCCAGGCGTTCGGGCCGTGGCCGGAACCCAACGGCGGCAACGGCTACCCGCCGTTCCAGTATCAGATGTCCGTCCTGCTCTGCCCGTCCGACAGCACCGTGCCGACCGGCGCCGGCGACACCAACTACGCGATGTGCTACGGCGACAACGGGCTGGCGTTCTCGACGAACCAGCGCGAAGCGATCGAGCGGTCGCGCGGCATGTCCGTCGGCCACTGGGGCCGCAACTACGATGCGGTTCACACCAGCTTCGCCGACTGCCGCGACGGGACCACCACCACGATCCTCTACGGCGAGATCGGCCGGACCGAGCGGTATCGCTGGCTGGGCGGCGTCGGCCGCGTCAGCAGCCTGCCGCAATCCGGCGGCGGCTACGAAAACCCGCAGCAGTTCTGCCTGGAGGACGCCAACGTCAACGACCCCGCCAACCCCGGGTTCTACCCCCGGTCCGGCAACCAGCCGGACGACGACCGCGGCAAAGCCTACGCCACCGCCTTCGCGGACGTGACCGGCTTCCACACGATCCTGCCCCCGAACAGCCCGAGCTGCGCCGACTCCGGGTTCTACGACCGTCGCGGTCGCGGGATCTACAGCGCCGGCAGCTACCACACCGGCATCGTGCAGGTCGGCATGGTGGACGGGTCCGTCCAGGCGATCAGCAACACGGTCGACACCGGCGACCTGACCGCCACCAACCCGCTCGCCGGCCGGAGCCCCTACGGCACCTGGGGCGCCCTCGGCACCAAGGACGGCGGCGAGACGAACACGGAGTTCTGAGGCGGTCTCCGTCACACGTTGACAGCTCCCGGGCGGGGCGGCGCTGACGCCGCCCCGCCCGTTTTCGTTTGGCCGCGGTCCCCACGCAACGAGCGGGGAAAATCAAAGGCGCCGGGAGCGGTCGCCCCAATGGGCCTCCGGCGACCCGACTACCGCGGGCTGGCGCTGCCGCCGGGGCCGCCGCTGGCGCTGCCGCCGGGGCCGCCGCTGGTGCCGCCGAAGGCGGCGCTGCCCGGGCCGCCGCCTGCGCGAGCGGCGGCGGAGGAGTCCTTCATCGCCGCTTCCCGCTCCGCGGGGGGGAGGTCGGAGAAGGACTCGTCCGCGTCGAGGACGACGCCGTCCTCCGGGCCGCCGCACCCGGCGAGGGCCGCGGCGAGGGTCAGGGTCAGGGCGGACAGGAGGCGGGCGGGGCGGTTCATGCGGACGTCCGTCGGCGGGAAGGAAGAGAGTTATCGGGAAGGAGCGGCGGAGCCCCTCGGGGGTCCGCCGTGCGAGCGCGGACCCTCTCGGGACCGCCGGAAGAAACTTTAATTTTCCCCCGCCGCGAGACTATCGTCGAGAGCGGGGGCGGCATAGAGGGCGGCGATCTGCTCCGGCGAGAGCGCCCGGTGGTAGATCGCCAACTCGTCGATCCGGCCGTGCCAAAACCCCGGGTTGCGGAAGTCCGGCTGGAGCCCGCCGGGGTGGAGTTTGGCGCCGATGCCCATGTGGGGGGGCGCGTCGGTCGCCAGCCCGTCGCAGGGGGCGGAGGCCCGTTCGACGCCGTTCCGGTAGAGCCGCAGGGTTTCGCCGTCGACGACGAAGGCGACGTGCTGCCAGACGCCGATCGGCAACGGTTCGCCCTCGCGAACGTCGACGATCTCGCCGCGGCGGTCGCGGACCTGCACTTCTAAATCGCCGTCGTCGTCCTTGAGGCCGAAGTGGAACTGTCCGTCGGCCCGCCGGTAGATCTTTTTGCCGTCTCGCGTGTCGTATTCGACGTCCCAGTTCTTAGCGATCGCCGCCCACCTCGGGCGGGTGCCGGCCATCACCCAGGCGCAGACGGTCAGGGCGTCGTCGGTCGCCGGCCGGTAGCCGTTGAAGACGGCGTAGGCGTCCTCCCCGGGGCCGCCGAGGTGCAGAGCGCCACCGACCCGGCCCGGGCGGAAGGGCGGCTCCCGCATCGCCCCGGGGACGACCCGGGCCGCCCCCCGGTCCGGGCCGCCGTCGGCCAGGGTGACGCCGTCCTCCGGCACGGCCATCCGGAACAGCAGGTCCGGCCCGAGCCGGTCCAGCAGGTCTTGGTAGACGGGGTCGGCGTCCGGGGTTTCCTCCAGGGTGCGTACGAACCGCTGGTGGTCGACGTCGATCCCCTCCGGGATTCGGGAGGAGCCGCGGACCCGGGTCGCCTGGTCGGTGGTCAGCCGGACCCCGGGCACCCCGGCCGGGGAGCCCTTCGCGTCCACCTCCACGACCCCGTCGAACACGTGAATCTCGCTGGTCCGGTCGGCGGCGACGTCCACGCCGAACTCCGTCCCGTAGTCCACCAGGTCGACGGTCGGCGTCTCCACCGCGAAGCCGATGCCGCTGGGCGGCACGACCGCGGAGAGGCGGCCGGAGTCGAGGTAGAGCCGGCGGCCGGACTCGACGCGGAACCGGGCGGGGGACGACACGGTGACCCGCACGCCGTCCGGCAGCGCGAACCGGACGAATCCCTCATTCAGTTCGTACGTGCCGGTCCGGATCGGGGCGCCCACCGCGG
>NZ_JBINJD010000262.1:0-3806 GCF_043951915.1 Alienimonas sp. DA493
CGCGGGGGCGGCCGACGCGTTTCCTTTTGACCGGCCCGGCTCGATGCCCGTCGTCACCGTCTGCATTCCGCACTGGCAGGTCGAGGTCTACGCCAAGCCCTGCCTCCGCAGCCTGCGGAAGTTCGCCCCCTCCGCCGACCCGAGCGTCGAGTTGGAGGTGATGGTCGTCGACAACGGCTCCCGGGACGGCAGCCTGGACTACCTGCGGTCGCTCTCCTGGATCAAACTGATCGAGCGGCCCGAGGAGACGTCGGACAACTGGCCGACGAACGTCTTCACCGCCTGGGACCTCGCCGCCCGGGAGGGGACGGGCGAGTATTTATTGACGATGCACTGCGACGTGTTCGTCCGCCGGGACGGGTGGCTCGACCCGCACCTGCGGACGATCAACCAGCCCACGGCGGACGGGGCCCCGCCGATTGCCGCCTCCGGCGCCTGGAAGCTGGAGTTGAGCAGCCCGCTGTATCAGAGTTGGAAACAGGTTACGGGGACGGCCGTCGGGCGGGTGAAGACGGCGCTGGGTCGTCCGGGCCGGAACTACTCCGGCCGGAAATACCCGCGGGATTATTGCGCTCTCTATCGCCGGGAGGCGTTGTTGGAGCACGACTGCTCCTTCGTGCCGGAGGGCCACCTCGGCGGCGGGCTGGCCGTCACGCAACGCCTCTGGGCGGCGGGGCTGGACACCGCCACGTTTCCCGTCGCGGAGATGGCCCGCAGCGTGGTGCACGTGACGCACGGCACCGCGGCCGTCACCCCGGACAAACCGCTCCGCCACGCCCGCAAGCAGCGCCAGGTGGAGCGGGCCGTCCAAAAGCTGTTCCGCGCCAAATGGGTGCGGGACCTGGTCGAAGACGACGCCCTCGACGGCTCCGCGACGGCCGCGGACGCCGTCCGCACCGCGGCGTAGCGGCAGGATCAATGAGCCCGGAGCGCAAGCTTCGGCCGTGCGTCGGTCGTTCAGAAACGGTCGCGTCGGGCTGCCGTTCTTCGGTTCAGCCGCCCGTCAGCGCCGCGAACGCCTCCGGCGGGAGCGTGGCGCGGGCGTCGTCGGCGGGGTTGACGTCGCCGTGGTCGTCCAGCGGGAACAGAATGAAGTCCGCGGTCGTGGAGCGTTTCTTCTTGAGCGTCCCCCACGCCGCCCGCCCCGCGGTCCACAGGACCTCCCGGTACGGCCGGGGCTGGAACGTGTCGGCGTGGGCCGGGTCGGTCTCCACGACCAGCAACAGCCGGCGGTGCAGATCGGCCAGCGTCTTGCCGGCCCGGCCCTCCGGCGGCCAGGGGACGGCGTGGGGGTAGGCCTCCCAGTCGAACGGCTCGAACCCGTCGGCGGCCGCGTCGGTCGCGCTCGCCAGCGCCACGCCGGTCGGCAGGCCGCAGTGGGCGTGCTCCGCGGAATAAATGAGGGCGCCGCGGGCCGCCGGCTTGGCGTCCGGGTTCGCTTTGAGAAACCCGTCGATCGCTTTGACCAGTTGCTTGCCCAGCAGGGCGGAGAACTGTTCGACCAGCCCCTCGACCGTGTCGCCGGGGTTGTAGGTGTAAAGAACCTCGTCCGGCTTGCCGTCGCCGTCGAACTGTTCCGCTTTGACGAGGCGACCGTCGTCGTAGGTGAGCACGGTCCGACGCCGCATGAGCAGCGACTCCCGCAGCCGATCGGTTGCCCGACGGTGCCAGCCGGCGACCTTCTCCGGGGGGACGTCCTTGGCGTAGGGCGGCAGCTCCCGGCCGAGGTCGAACAGTTGCGTGACGGATTCCGCCAGCCGGCCGGCGTCGTCGTAAAAGAACCGGGTCAGGCTGCGGTAATGCCGCTCCGGCTCCTCGCCCTCCTGGTTCACCTCCACGGCGGCGGCCATGCGGCCGGCGTCGTCCAGCAGGAGGCGTTTGAGCCGGCCGGTGGGAAAGCCGGATCGAAAGTGCGGTTCGTACGGCAACCGCTCGCCGGAGCGGCGGTCCCGCCGGAAGTTCAGCAGGTCGTAAGACCCGTCGCCGTAGACGGCCGCCGCGCTCCCCCCGCCGAGGAACCCCGCAGTCACGATCCGCCCCTCGGCGTCCAGGCCGTGACGGAAGGTGTCCTTCCCCTCCGGCACCCACCGCAGCGGGCGGGGCCGCCACGGATCGCCGTAGACGGCCGTGAGGAACCGGTCCCACAGCGGGTGGTCCGGCGTGAACGGACCGTCGTCGTAGGTCGAATGCCGGGTCTCGACGACCCGCGCCTCGGCCGCGGTCAGCGTGGCCTCGCCGGCGGCGACGTACCGCTCCCACGCCGCCTCGACCGGGGCGAACAGGGCCGTCGGATCGTCCACAAAGCGGTCGGCGGACGACATCGGCGGCCCCGGGGGCGACTTAGAGGTTAAAGCTCAGCAGATACAGCGCCGCGAACACCGCGGCCAGGAACAGCAGCGTTTTGCCGAACATCCCGACGCTGCGGCGCCAGATGACCGCCGTGTCTTCGTATCGGCTGGCGGTGTAGACGAGGCTGATCGCCGCCGCGGTGGGCAGCGCCCACAGCAATCGCATCGGGTCCGCGGCGAGCGGGGGGAGGAGTGGGAACATGACTTAAACCGCGGCGGGGGCGGGGACCCCGGGGGAATGCGAGGGGGCGTCGTTCGGTTCGGGGCCGGCGTCGCCGTCCGGGCCGCCGCGTTCTGAGTCGTCGTGTTCGAGGCGCCGGTCGGTGCGGCCGTAGGCGGGGCCGTCGATCGCGTCCCAGAAGGCCAGCACGTTCAGCAGGCCGGCGATCATCGTGAAGACCACGGCGAGGTCCATCGTCGTGCCCTGCTCGGCGTGCAGGCGGTTGGCGGCCCGGCGGTCCCGCGGGGCGAGGTACCAGTTCCACAGCGGCCGCGGCACCGTACCCACCGCCCGGGGCCGCTCCAGTTCGTCCGCCGCCACGCCGTTCGGCAGCGCGATCGCGGACAGGGCCGCCGGGTCGACCATCAGTTTGAGCAGCCGGCCCTGCTCCCCGTTGATCGGCCGGTCGAACGCCCGCACCGTGGTCGGCGTCAGCGTGATCTGCCGCGGCGGCCCGTCCGGGAAGACCACGCCGGTCGAGCCCTCGAACCCGGTTCGCAGCCGCGGGTCGGTCGGGGCGGCGGCGGCGACTTCCAGCGTGCCCTCCACCCGCGAGCCGTCGCCCCGGGGAACGGCGTTCACCCGGCCGTCCAGCGTCGCCAGCACGACGGGGCGGTCTTCGTAATCGGCCATCAGCACGCCCTCGAACGGGGCGTCCAGCGGTCCGATCAACCGGCGGCGGGGGACGTTGGTTTCGCTGTCGAACCGCTCGCTTTGCAGCAGGGCCGGCCAGGCGACGACGCCCGTGAACACCTGGGCCGTGTAATGCTGGAGCAGTTGGCGGCGGGGCGGGCCGAAGGGAACGCGGAACGGATTGTCGCCGGGGCCGTCGAATTCCTCGGAGCCGCGGGGCACGCCGGGGGCGTTGCTCTCCAACGCGACGGTGTGCCAGCCGCCCAACGCCTGCCCGCAGAGGAACAGGCCGAGGATGCAGACGCAGTAGATCGCCCCCTTGACCGTCCGCCCCTGGTAAAAGTGCCCGGCCCCGGGCAGCGCCGCGGCCAGCAGCCCGGCGATCGGGCGGCTTTTCAGCTCCACGGGGGCGTCGTCCGCGGGGACCGCGGGAGCGGCCGACGCGGCGGCGGCGGGCGGGTCGGCGGTCGGCGGCGCGGCGTCGTCGGACATCGGCGGAGTGTATGGGGATCCGCGGCGAACGCCCATGCCGGGATCGCGGGGGGCGAGGCGCGGTCTCGTCACGGATCTCCCCTCTCCCTTGAGGGAGAGGGGCCGGGGGTGAG
>NZ_JBINJD010000263.1:0-3729 GCF_043951915.1 Alienimonas sp. DA493
ACGGTCGCGGCTCCAGATCGGTCCCCGGCAGACGCGGCAGAGCAGGGCGACCGTCAGTAGGGCGGCGGTCACCTCCGTCATCGGCCGCGGCGTGTATCGCAGCAGGATCGGGTCGCAGGCGACGACGGTTCCCGCCAAGGCCGCCCCTTTCCAACCCAACCCCAGCAGGCAGGCCAGCCGCACCGTCAGGCCCGCCGTCGCCGCCCCGGCGAGGACTTGGAACAGCAGGATCGCCGAATCCGCGTTGCCCAGCGCCGCAAAGATTAGCGGGACCAGCGGGGGCCGGAAGGCGGTGGCGACGCCGGTCTCCGGGCTGACGTAGCCCGCGCCGGCGAGCAGGTTCGCCGCCAGGCCGCGGTACATGTCCACGTCGACGGCCACATCGGCGGTCCACCGCCAGACGGCCACGGCCCGCAGCGCCGCGGCGAGCGTGACGACTGCCGCGACGACCGCCCCCCCCGGCGATCGGAGGGCGACGGGGCGGGGGAACGACGGCATTCCGGGCGGGGCGGTGGCGGGGCGGGGGCGACTCCTTAGAGTACCCCGCCCGCCGCGTCCCGCCCCCTCGCCCACATCGCCGGCTCCTCCCCCGCCGACGCCCCGCCGGATTCGTCCGAAGCCCCGGCTCCTCCCGCGGACGCCCCCCCGCCCGGGGCCGCGAGCCCCGGCGTGACCGGCCGCACCGTGTCCGAGCGGGTCGGCGACTGGCTGACTCGGTTCCGCTGGCCGTTGTTGCTGGTCGCCGCGGCCCTCGTCGCCGCGGCCGTCGCGCCGGCGAACCGGTTGGAGCTGGAACGCTCCATCGAGTCGCTCTACTCCCCCGGCGACCCCCGCCTCGCCGCGTACACCCGCAGCCGCGAACTGTTCGGCGGGGACGAGTTCGTCCTCGTCGCCTGGGATCAGGAGAACCCGACGGAGCCGGAGAGTCTGGACGCGATCGCCGCGTTCGCCGCGGAGCTGTCGCGGGTCCCCGGGGTGAACCCGGCCAGCACGCAGGATCTGTCCAAGGTGCTGCGGCCGGCGCTGGAGCCGGGGCTCAAGGCGGTGGTGCTCCGCCGCATGATTCCGCTGTGGGAACCGCAGTTGATGGAGCTGTCGGAGGGCGTGATCGTCAGCGCCGACCGCCGCACCGTCGCAGTCGTCCTCCGCCTGACGGCGGAGACCCCGGACCAGCCGATCACCGGCCCCGGCTCCCGGGCCGAGACGTTTCGGGAGATCCGGACCCTCGCCGCGGCGCACGACCCGCCGGCGTTCGTCGCTGGGGAACCGATCCAGGTTCACGACGCCTTCGAAGCGGTCGAGTACGACGGGAGGGTCCTCTTTTACGTCTCCCTCGCCCTGCTGGGGGCGGTGTTGTTGTTCCTGCTCCGCAGCCTGCGGTGGGTGCTGATCCCGCTGGCGGTCGTGCTGGCGGCGATCGTCTGGACGCGGGCGACGCTGGAGCTTTCGGGATTGCGGCTGAGCATGGTCTCCAGCATGTTGAATTCGCTGGTGTGCATCGTCGGCGTCGCGACCGTCATGCACGTCGCCCTGCGGTTCCGGGAACTCCGCCGGCTGGGCGGGGCCCCGGATTCGGAGGTTTCCACGATCAACGCCCTGCGGGAGACGTTCTCCCAACTGGCCGCCCCCATCTTCTGGAGCTGCGCCACGACGGCGGCGGGGTTCCTGTCGCTGCTCGCTGCGGACCTCACCCCGGTGCGGAGCTTCGGGCTGATGATGGGCCTCGGGGCCGGGGCGGTGTTGGTCGCCACGCTGTCGTTCACGCCGGGGCTGGCGCTGGCCGGGGGCTTCGACAGCACGCCCCGCGGCGCCCCGGGGGAGGGGCTGCTGGGCGGCCTGCTGGGCTGGGGGCCGGGGGCGATTCTCAAGTTCAAGCGGCCGCTCGCCGTCGTCACGGTCCTGCTGACGGTCTTCAGCCTGACGGGGGCGCTGCGATTAAAAGTGGAGACGGACTTCTCCAAGAACTTCAAATCCGACAGCGAGATCGTTCGCAGCCTCAATTATATCGAGGACCGGCTGGGCGGAGCCGGGTCTTGGGAGGTGAACGTGCCCGCCCCCGGCCCCGGCGAGCCGCTGCGGGAGGCGTATCTGAACCGCATCCGCGACCTTGCCGCGGAACTGCGGGCGCTGGAGGTCGGCGGGCGGCCGGCGTTCACGAAGGTCGTGGCGCTGACGGACACCCTCGACACCGTGCCGCTGATCGGCTCCTCCGTCCGCGACCGGCTGGACCAACTCGCGGAGTTCGCCCCGGAGGTCGAACCAAGTCTTTATAACCCGGAGGCCCGCCGCATGCGGATCGTGCTCCGCAGCCGCGAACGGCAGTCGGCCGGCCGCAAGCGGGCGGTGATCGAACGCACGGAGGCCCTTGCGCGTCAGCATTTTCCGGGAACCGAAACCGCCAAGCCCGCCTCCGCGACGGGGCTGTTCGTGCTGCTGACGTACCTCATCGAGAGCCTGCTGCGGGACCAGATCGTCAGCTTCGCCTGGGCCAGCGTCGGGCTGTTCGGGATGATGTGGGCGGCGTTTCGCAGTCTCAAACTCGCCGTGGCGAGCATGCTGCCGAACCTGTTGCCGATCGGGCTGGTGCTGGGCGGGCTGGGCTGGATCGGGTTGCCGGTGAATATCGGCACCGCGATGATCGCCAGCGTGTCGGTCGGGCTGACGGTGGACGGGAACGTGCATTACATCGCCGCCTATCTCCGCCAGCGGCGGCTCGGAGCGAGCCGGCGGGAGGCGCTGAAGATCGCCCACGGCACCGTCGGCCGGGCGATGACCTTCGCGGTGCTGGCCCTCGCCTGCGGCTTCGCGGCGTTGACGCTCAGTCAGTTCGTCCCGCTGATTTATTTCGGGGCGCTGGTCAGTCTGGCGATGCTCGGCGGGTTGATCGGCGACCTCGTCCTGTTGCCCCTGATGATCGGGTGGCGGGAGGAGTGACGCCGACCGCCCGCCGCCACCTGGCGATCGGCGACGTGCACGGCTGCGCCGCCGCCCTCGACGCCCTGCTGGCCCTCGTCGCCCCCCGGCCGGGCGACGTGGTGATCCCGCTGGGCGACCTCGTCGACCGCGGGCCGGACACCCGCGGCGTACTGGACCGGCTGATCCGTTTCGAAGCGGATTTCCCCGAGGTCGAATTGGTCCCGCTGCGGGGCAATCACGAAATCATGATGTGCGAGGCTCGCGACGGCTTCGACCAGCGCCGCCGCTGGCTGGAGTGCGGCGGGGACGCGACCCTCGGCTCCTACGCCCCGCTCGAGCCGGGACGGTCGCTGGCCCCCGTCCCCGCCGAGCACTGGGCGTTCCTGGACGAACGACTGGTCCCCTTTTTTGAAAGCGACGACAGCCTGTTCGTCCACGCCAACCTGTATCCGGACCTCCCGTTGACGGAGCAGCCGGACTTTATGCTGTATTGGGAGTTCTTTCCCGAAGCCCCGCCCCCGCACGTCAGCGGCAAGCGGATGATCTGCGGGCACACCCGGCAGCGGTCCGGCCTGCCGCGGGTCATGCCCTCCGCGGTCTGCATCGACACCGGCGCCTGCAAGGGCGGCTGGCTGACCTGCCTGTGCACCGAAACCGGCGAGGTCTGGCAGGCGGACGGAGCCGGGCGAACCCGCACCATGTGGCTGGACGAGATATAGACGCCCGTAACTGGTCCGGGCCGATCACCAACCCGAAGCGTCAGCGAGGGCCTTCCGAGCGACCAACAAAGTTTGACCGCAGGCGTAGCGTCCC
>NZ_JBINJD010000264.1:0-3651 GCF_043951915.1 Alienimonas sp. DA493
CGGCCCCCTCCAGAGACGCTCCCTCACGGTCGCGGCTCCAATGCCGTTCAAACTGCATCAGCGCCATCGCGGCGACGGCGGTGCTGAGGGCGCTGGTGGAGAGTTCGCCCACCCAGTGCCCGGCGTCGTTCCGCTCCGACAACAGATGGGCGATCGCCGAGTCCGTCGCCCGGTTGAGCCGGTCCGGGTCGACGTTCACAGCGACAGGGCGTCCAAGCCGTCGAGCATCGCGTCGAGTTCGTCCTTTTGGCGGTGTTCGAGCCCCTGCATCCCGACCGAGTCCCGGCCGTCGCGGAGCAGGTGCACGTCCCGCTCGGCGGCGGCCTGCTTCAGCGGGTCGGCGTCCGCGGCCCCGAACAGCTTGGACAGGTCGATCTTGAAGTCGCCGGCGCCCTCCCCGTCGGCCCCGGCGATGGCGGGCGTTTTGTGGCCGGGGAACACGATCGCGTTCGCCGGGCAGACGCGGGAACAGGCCGGGCAGCCCTTCTTGCAGCTGTCCTGCTGTTCGACGAGCACGTCGCCGGCGTCGTCCACGCCGTAGACCCCGAACAGGCAGAAGTCGACGCACTCCATGCAGTTCGTGCAGCGGTCGTAGTCGATCACCGGATACCAGCGGCGCGTCGTGGGGGCGAGCAGATCGTCGGACGCCTGCTCCGCGGTCGCGGCGGGGGAGGGGGCAGGAGGAAGGGGGGAGGAGGACGCACCGGCCGCCCCCTCCCTCATCCCTCCTCCCTCATTCCCCTTCACCGATGTGCCGTTCAGCCCTCCGAACGACAACCCCACCGTCGGGGTGCTGCGTTCCTTGGCGATGCGGCGGATCTCGGTGAGGAACTCCTGCGGGTCGTCGTCGTGGCGGAGGTCCAGGCAGTACAGCGACCGCTTGGGGGCGTCCGGGCGGGAGCCGGGCGGGTCTTCGTCCTCCTCCAACCCGTGCAGCAAGGAGACGCCGTAGCGGCCGCGGACGTCCTGCCGGTCGAGCGTCCAGAAGGCGGCCCGCGGGTAGAGCCAGCTGAGCACCACCACGTCCCCCGACACGCCGCGGAGGTACAGCAGGCCGGGGTGATCCGCCGCCATGTCGACCAGGTGCGGAACCAACGACAGGTCGACCGCCGGGTCCATCAGCAACTCGGCGGCGATGCCCTCCTCCAGGGCCCGCTTCGCCGGGTTCTTCCCCTGCGACTGCGACAGCACGACCGTGAGTTTCGACATGGGGGCTCGCGGGGGGAGCGTGTCAGTGTGGGGAAGCAAAAGGGCGCGAGCAAATTTCACTCACCAAGAGACAAGTAACAGAGCGGCGAAGCGACGAGACGGATACGCCGCCGGACGTCTTTGTATCTTGTCTCTTGGAATTTCTTTCCGCTACGCGTTCGCCTGCCCCTTGATGATCCGCTGGGTCGTCTCCCAGACGTCGCCGAGGTGCGCGACGTAGGCGGCGGCGTCCAACGGCGGGGCGGCGGCGGCGAAATCGTACAGCCAGCCGCCCCCCTCGCCCGCATCATAACCAGCGGCGTTGATGACCGAAGGGTCCGCCAGCGGGGCCGGGTTCAGCGCCGTGATCGTGCCGGCCGAGGGCGGGTGCATTGAGGAGAGGGCCTTGGCGCTCTCGATCTCCCCGATGGACGCCCCGGCGTCGACGGTCTGCCCCTCGTCGACGGTCCAATCGAGGAAGTACACGTCCTGCAACAACCGCCGGGAGTAGGCGGTAAAGCCGACGCGGTAGACCGGCTGGCCGCCCTGCTCCGTACCGGTCGGCAGCAACCAGAGGTGATTGCGACAGTACCCGCGGTCGGTCGGGAAGCGGGCGAGGAACTCGCCCATTTTGAAGGTCAGTTCCTCCCCGTCGGCGGGCTCGGCGGCGTCGGCGGTCAAGCGGCGTGAACCTGCGGGGGGCGGGACGGTTCAGTAAAGACCCGTCCCCCGCCCCCCGCAACCGCCCGGATGGCCCGCAAGAACCGAAACGTCATGCCGGATTGGTTCGTCCAGCAGGATCGCTCCCCGCCGAAGTGCGTCCTCTGCCAACACGAATACGACCGCGGCAAGCTGACGAAGCACCACCTCGTCCCGAAGTGCCGCGGCGGGACGGAGACCGTGCTCCTCTGCCGCCCCTGCCACAAGACGGTGCACGCGACCTTCACGGAGAAGGAGCTGGAACGCGACTACGACACCGTCGAGGCGCTGCTCCAAGCCGAGGAACTCCAAGGTTGGATCCGTTGGATCCGCAAGCGGAAGCCGGGCAAACGCATCCGGGTGCGTTAGCGTAGGGTCCGCTGTGCGGACCGCGTTCCTCGGTCAACATTCGCCTTGCACGGTCCGTACAGCGGACCCTACCCGATTGAGTCGAACCCGCAGTAGGGCTGCAACGCCTCGGGGATGGCGATGGTGCCGTCTTCCCGCTGACCGTTCTCCAGCAGGGCGATCATGGCGCGGCTGACGGCGATCGCGGTGCCGTTGAGGGTGTGCACGAGGTCGGTGCCCTTCGCCGGCTTGCCGTCGGCGTCGGTCTTCTTGACCCGCACGTCGAGGCGGCGGGCCTGGTAGTCGGTGCAGTCCGAGCAGCTCGTCACCTCGCCCCAGGAGCCCTTGTTGCCGGAGCCGTCGTCGCGGCCGGGCATCCAGGCTTCGAGGTCGAACTTGCGGTAGGCCGGGCCGCCGAGGTCGCCGGCGGCGATGTCCAGCACCCGGTACGGCAGGCCGAGATCGCTGAAGATCTCCTCTTCCAAGGACAGGATCTCCGCGTGCATCCGCCCGCTGGCGCCGAGGTCCGCGGCGGTGAAGGCGAACAGTTCCACCTTGGTGAACTGGTGCACGCGGTACAGCCCGCGGGTCGCCTTCCCGTAGGCGCCGGCCTCCGTGCGGTAGCAGTGGGAGACGCCGGCCAGCTTGAGCGGCAGTTCGTGCGGCTCGAAGGTCGTGCCGGCCTTCATCCCGCCGAGGGTGATCTCCGCGGTGGCGATCAGCGACAGGTCCGTGCCCTCGACGCTGTAGATCTGCGTCTCCTCGCCCCGCGGGTTGAACCCCGTGCCGGACAGCACCTCCGCCCGGGCCAGGTCCGGGGTGACGTGGGGCACGAACCCGGCCGCCGTCGCCTTTTCCACGGCGTACCGGACGAGGGCCAATTCGAGCAGCACCGCTTCCCGAGCGAGGAAGTAGAACCCGGCCCCGGTCGTCTTGGCGGCGCTGGCGAAATCGACCAGCCCGTGCTTCTCGCAGAGTTCGACGTGGTCCAGCGGCTCGAAGTCGAACTGCGGCTTCTCGCCGACCTCTCGCAATACCCGGCCGTCGTGCTCCCCGCCGTCGGGGGCGTCCGGGTGGGTGAAGTTCGGGATGAGGGCCTGAATCTCCCGCAGCTCCGCCTCGACGGCGTCGAGCTCCTCGGCGGCGGCGGCGACCTCCTTCTTCAGTTCGCCGGTGCGGGCGATGAGCTTCTGCCGCTCCTCCGGCGAGGCCTTGGGGATGCCGGCGCCGGTCTCCTTCTGCTCGTGCTTGAGCGTCTCCGTCTTCTGGATCAGGTCGGAGCGCTTGCCGCGGAGATGCAGCAACCGGGAGAGGTCGACGTCCACCCCGCGGCGACGGTTGTTCGCGGCGACGACGTCCGCGTGTTCGGCGATCGTGTTGAGGTCCAGCATGGGGGGGAATCTACCCCCGGTTCGC
>NZ_JBINJD010000265.1:0-3616 GCF_043951915.1 Alienimonas sp. DA493
TAGATGTGGTGTTCTTGCGTTCAGTTATGGAAGGGGTGCGACGATACACCGCTCCTGAAGGTACGCAAGACGAACCGGGGCCGATTCCTCGCTTCCGCGACTTCTCAAACACGCGGGACGGCCGGCCCGCGAAAATCTTTCGGGACGACGCAGAAGATGCGTTGACACTCCCGCCGATAACGCATATCATGCGTCTGCCGGGCAACGGAGCCCGACGCCGAACGCCTCCCCCGAAAGCCGAACCGATGACCGCCGACACGACCGAAACCGCTCCCGTCCGCATCGACTCGCTGGCCGAGGGGACGCGGTTCCGCTTCGCCAATCCCAATCCCGCCGCCGGGGACCGCGACCCCGGGACCGAGGCCGTCCAGATTTTCGACGGCGTGGTCATGGGTGAGTTTGCGAACTACCGGGCCGACGGCACGCCGACTCCTGTCGCGGACCAGCCGTACGACGGCGGCATCTGCCCGGCCGACTTCGCCGTCGTGCCGGTGTCCTGATGGCGACCCCAATTGACGACGCCGGACGGCCAGCGGGCTCCCGCTCCGACGCCGAGCGGGAGTTCGACCGGGCCGCCAATGCGGCCCTCGCACGCGACCGGCGACTGACCGCATGGGAGCGTGAGTTTCTGTGCTCCCTGATGGACCGAGCCCGCGACCGACCGCACCCGGTCCACTGGATGACCGCACGGCAAGCCGCCGTCGTCGCTCGCATCGCCGGAAAGGTTCCGGACGTTCCGGCCCTCTGATACCGACCGCACACCCCATGACCGTCCCCGACCGCTTCGCCGCCGCCGTCCGCCGCTGGCTGGACCGCGACGGCCTGACCCCAGCCGAGGCCGCCGCCAGACTAACCGAGGCCGGACACGCCGTCTCCGACCGGACCGTGATGGGTTGGCGAAACGGCCGCGTCCCCGCCATGCGGGACCTCGACCCGATCGCCGCCGCCGCCGGCTGCGACCCCGCCGACCTGATCGCCGAGCCGAAGTAGACGAACCGGGGCCGATTCGCGGGGCCGGGGAGATCTCAAACAGGCCGCGCGGCAGGGGCGGACGGAACGGTCCGGCGTGACACCCCGGGGTGTCGTCAGGCGTACCAGTCCCGCACCGCCGCCTTCGCCGCGTCCACGATCGCTCGCGCGTCGCAGGCGTAGAGGCCGCTGGTGCTCAGGCCGTTCAGTTCCAGCACCTTCACCCGGCCGTCCGCCAGCCTCGCCGCGTCGGCCACGAACATCGGGTCGCCGACGCCGTGGAAGCCCTCCATCACGTCCCGCAGGAAGTCCGCCACGTCGTCCGGCAGTCCGGCCTCCACGTCGTCGTCCGTTGGGGAGCCGTACCGGCAGCCGGTCACCACCTCGCAGCCGCCGTCGATCCGCTCGCGCACGACCGCCCGGTATTCGTCCGTGACCTCTTGGGCGTCGGCGACGACGCACAACGTCTCCGGCGGGGCCTGCCGTCGAATGATTTCGAGGTCGCCCGCTTCGTAGCCGGACCGCACCACCTGCCCCGTGAACGGCTTGTCGCCGGCGTCCGGCCGCACGAACCGGTCTCCCCGGCTGCGGAACCGCACGTCGTTCAACAGGCCCAGCGGAGCCCAGTAGGCCCCCTCTTGCAGCCACGTCCCCGGGGGCAGTCTCGGGGCGTAGTAGGAGCAGCGGAGCCGGTCGAGGTCGCACCAGATCAGCGGTTCGTCGCGGCGCTGGCCGCAGAGACGGCGGCGAACGCGGGCGATCGTTTGCAGCGTGCCCCGGTAGAGTTCCCGGCCGTCCAGCGGATAGTCGCCGCCGGCGTCGCCGTTGGGGTGGAGCGTGCCGAGGGCGATCCCGGCGTCGGCCCAGTCCGGTTCCGGCGGGGGGAAGGCGTCCGGCTGCGTGACCCACGCTTTGAGTTCGGCAGTCATGCCCGCCAGTCTACGCCCCTCCCCGCCCCGCGCCAGAGGGCGGCGTGGCACCCGGTGTGTCGTCAGGCGATAAGCGGCACAACCTCCGGCTTACGGCCGCTCAACCCCGGCACGGACCCGCTGCCCGCGCCGCACAACCGCGGTTCAGGCGAGCCAGCGGCGCCACCACGGGGCCGGCTTCGGGGCGTCAGTCCCAAGATGTGGGCGGGAGGCTGGACGTGGACTCAGAGAGGGCGAAGAACCACTGCGACGCCCGATGCTCCGCCCGGTCAATCTCTTCCTGCGTCCATGCCCTGTTGGGAATAAACCGAAAGGTACTCGTCTCGTCGTCTCGGATTTCCCAGACGAACCAACGGCCGACAACGACGTGCTGCCGGTCTTCCTCCGGCACACTGTCGAGCGGCACCGTCGCAACGTCCTCGGCGCCGCGGCGATCGGAGCCTGGGGTGGAGTCGGTCAGGTCGGCGTGGAACTCGCCGTCGCCCACCCCGGTGACGACGCCCTCCCACGACTGGATGACGGCCGGTTTGCTCATGCCCGCCAGTCTACGGGGCGTGCGTGACCGCGCCAGAGGGGGCGTCAGCCGACGTACGCCGCGGCGTTCAGCACCGGTACCCGCAACTCGAACGTCTCCGGGTTCACCCCTTCGGAGACCGTCACGTTCCACCGGTGCTCCCGGCCGTCCACCGTGGCGACGACGGACGCCGGCCCCAGCGGCACCTCGGCGGGTTCTTGGAGCGAGACCCGGCCGGGCATGATTTCGGACAGCGGGAAGACGCGGTCGCCGCAGTGGAGGGCGAGCGTGGTGTGGGCGGAGTGCGGCGTCACGGCGTCAGAGAGAGGGAGACGGGCCGTCCGCTTCGACGGTGCGGGCGGTCACGGTGAACTCGGGCTCGGGGAGCGGGAGGCGGAGCGTCGGCGGTTCGTCCTTCGCACACTCCGCGTCCCACTTGGCCCACGCCGCGATCTGTTCGTCCGTCAGTTCCACGGGGCCGGTCGGCAGCGGGCCGGAGACGGCGTGCGAGGCGGCTTCCACCAGAGCGTCGTAGTCAACGCCCTGTTCTTCGCAGTAGGCCCGGAAAGCGGCGACGGACTCCGCCAGCGGAGGGAGAGCGTACTTCGACGGGTCGGTCTTCACGGTCTACGGGCGGGGCGAGGGGGACGGGCCGGTCGCTGTTGCCGCCACAGGACGCCGGCCGCCAGACCAGCCGCGAGAAGCATCAGGACGGGGGCGACGGCGTAGCAGACCTTCCAGCAGCGCCACGCCCAGTCCGGCACCTCGGACAGCCACAGAACCCCGGCGGTGAGGCCCATTGAGCACAGATAGGTGACGACGTACCCGGCGCCGATGAGGGCGACCCGCCAAAGGACGCGGCGGTCGTCGGTGTCGAACTTCATGCTCGCCATTCTCCCCTCCCGTCCCCGACCGCGCCAGACGCAATCAGGAGAACGGCAGGTAGGCCAGCGACCCCCAAAAGAACAGCGCGACGCCCCCGGCGACGGCGGCGAACGCCAGACTGAACAGGTTCTCGAAGAACCCGCTGACGCCCCAGTACCGGCCCGCCTGCTCCAGCAGGGCGTAGCACGCGAAACTGAACGAGAGCCCGTAGAGGATAAACACGCCAGCGCAGATGAGCGTTTCCATGTGGCTCGCCAAGAGGGGGGGCGACGAGAGCGAACGCCCGGCATCGCGGCGCGGTTCACGAAAACCGGCCCGG
>NZ_JBINJD010000266.1:0-3569 GCF_043951915.1 Alienimonas sp. DA493
CTCACGGTCGCGGCTCGATTTTCCCGAAAGGTCAAACGGCCTCCACGCCGACCGGCACGGTGAAGTTCACCATGTAGGCCCGGCGGAGCGGGTCGTGCTCGGCGGGTTGCGTGTTCCCCGCGCTGTCCGTCGCCCGGCTCATCAGCGTGTAGGAGCCGGATTGCGGCGGGGTCCAGTCGAACCGCCAGCGGGTCCAGACGAGCGGCTGCGGGTCGTCGACCAGTTCCGCCTCGGCCCAGGTCTGGCCGCCGTCGCTGGAGAACTCCACCTTCTTGATCGCCCGCTCGCCGGCCCAGGCGGCGCCGCGGCAGACGTAGGCATCGCCGGCCTGCACCCGCTCCCCGCGGGCCGGGCGGGCGAGGGAACTCTTCACCTGCATCCCCCGCAGCGGGACGAGCTGCTCCCCGGCCGGGGTGCGTTTGAAGACGGCGTAGTCGAAGGTGCTGAAGAACCCGTTGTCCGGTTCGTTCGTGACCGTGACGCGGTCGAGCCACTTCACGCTGGCGGCGCCGTACCAGCCGGGCACGATCGCCCGCAGCGGGTAGCCGTGATGGGGGGGCAGCGGCTCCCCGTTCATGTGCGTGGCGAGCAGCACGTCGTCCAGCGCCTTGGCCATCGGCAGGCCGCGGTTGTAGTGCAGCGGGGCCGGGTACTTCGACAGCTTGCCGTGGTCGGCGCCCTGGAGCATGACGTGGGCGCCGCCCGACCCCGGGCGGGCCTCGCCGGCGGGATAGCCGCAGGCTTCGAGCACCTTCCGCAGCGGGGTGCCCTTCCAGACGGCGGTTCCCACGCCGCCGGTCTCCCACAGCAGGCCGCTGGGCTTGGGGACGAGGAAGATGCGGCCGTTGCCGGCGCACTCCATCGTGACGGTCTTCTCCTCCGTGCCGAGGGCTTCCAGTTCGGCGAGGGTGAAGGTGCGGGGGGCGATCCGCACGCCGCCCAGCGAGCCGTCGCCCGACTCGCCGACGGCGCTGCCGACGGTCAGCGTCCAGGTCTGCGGGTCCGCCTCCGGCACGGGGAAGTGGCTGCGGACGTAGAACTGGTTGGTCGGCGTGAGCCGGCCGTCGAGGCTGGGCAGCGGGTATTCGAGGTTCCGCGGCTCCCACTGCCGGACGATCACCCCGGGGTGCGGGCCGGCGCCCGGTCCGCCGGCGGTCGCGGCGTCGACGGCATCGCGGCCGGTGAGGGCGTCCGGCCGCACGGTGCCGTCCTGCCCGACGGCGGCCCGCGCGCCGGCCAAAAGCGGGGCGGTTGCGGCGCCGGCGGCGGCGCCCTTCAGCACGGCCCGGCGGCTCAGCAGCGAGGGGCGGGACGGGGGGGCGGGGAGGTTGGGCATCGCGGCGGCCACGTCGGAGCAGACGGCGGGGGACGAATCGACGGTAGCGAATCCGGACGTGATCCGCCCACCCCGCGGCGACGTTCCCGCCGGGGAGAAGGCACGACGACATCCCCCCTTGGCTATCGGAAAGCCGACCCGATGACGACACTCACCCCGCCCGCCCCGCCGCCGACCCCCGCCGGGTCTTCCGAGGGGGCGCCGGCCGGGACGCCCGCCGGCGTCTCGCCGAAGCTGGGCCGCCCGTCCGTTCGACGCCCGTCCGACCGACTGCTCCGCCGCGCCATGACCGACTCCGCCGACCCCGCCGCCGACCCCCGGCCGGTCAACGCCCCGCCCGGCGTGCCGAACAGCGTCAAGCTGGTGCCCTATCCCAAGGCGATCCTGCTGTATCCGACGCTGATCGCCTCGGTGATCGCGGCGATCTGGCTGACGGTCTCCCCGGCGGAGACGGTCACCACGCACGTCGTCACCGCGGCCTGGCTGGGCGTGTTCACGGCGAACCTGGTGGTGCTCTCCTTCGACTTCCCCCGCACCGCCAGCCTGACGCTGTTCTTCCTGCTGTTCGGCGTCGGAATGGGGCTGATCCTGCTGAACACCGCCCGCCCGGAGTGGTTCCCCGCGGCCTTCGACGTGATCGCCCGGATCAAGCCGTTCGCCAACGCGGCGTTCTTCTGGACCTTCAGCGGCGTCCTCGGAACGCTGTTCCTGTTCATTTTCCTGTCCACCCGGTTCGACTACTGGGAGGTGCGGCCGAACGAACTGCTCCACCACCACGGGGCCCTCTCGAACCTGAAGCGGTACAGCGCCCCGAACTTGAAGATCGAAAAGGAAATTAACGACGTCTTCGAGTGGTTCCTGCTCCGCAGCGGCACGCTGATCCTGCACCCCAAGGACGAACCCCGCGCGGTCGTGCTGGAGAACGTCCCCGGGATCAGCAAGAAGGAGGAGAAAATCACCCGGATGCTCTCGGCCCTACAGGTCAGCGTGCGGGCGGACGATTAGCGGCGACGCGGCGCCCCCGCGGGACGCATGCGTCCCGCGGGGGGCTCGCCTACACTGCGTCGCCCCCGCCGCAAGGACGCCCCGTGACGACGCAGACCGCCCCGATGACGACACCGCCCGAGGGCAGCGCCGAGTCCGGGACCGGCGACGAGAAGGTCTGGACCGTCAAGGCGATCCTCGAGTCCTCGGCCGGCTTCCTGAAGAAGAAGGGCAGCGACTCCCCGCGGCTGGAGGCGGAGATCCTGTTGGCGAAGGTGCTCGGCTGCGAGCGGATTCAGCTCTACGTCAAGTTCGCCCAACCGCTGACGGACGACGAACGGGCCGCGATGCGGGACCTCGTCAAACGCCGGGCGAACGCGGAGCCGGTCGCCTACCTCGTCGGCTATCGCGAGTTCTTCAGCAAGCGGTTCGCGGTGAACCGGCACGTGCTGATCCCCCGTCCGGCGACCGAAACGCTGGTGATGGAGGCGTTGGACGCTGCCAAGCCGCTGGACGCCCCCCGCGTGCTGGACCTGTGCACCGGCAGCGGCTGCGTGGCGGTCAGCGTCGCCGCGGGGCACCGCGGGGCCGAGGTGCTGGCGACGGACCTGTCCGACGACGCCCTCGCCGTCGCCAAGGAGAACGTGCAGACGCACGGCCTGGAAGACCGCGTGACCCTCGCCGGCGGCGACCTGTTCGCCGCGGTCCCGTCCGGCCATGAACCCTTCGATCTGATTCTCTCCAACCCGCCCTACGTCCGCGACGACGAGTGGGACGGTCTGGACGCCGACGTGCGGGAGCACGAGCCGAAGCTCGCCCTCCTCAGCGGCGCCGACGGCTTGGACCACGTCCGCCGTATCGTCGCCGAGGCCCCCGCCCACCTGGCCGAGGGCGGTTCGCTGATGCTGGAGGTCTCCGCCGACCAGACGGGGGCCGTCGCCGGCCTGATGAAGGATGCGGGCTTCGGCGGGGTGCGGGTCGTGAAGGACAGCGACGGGCTGCCGCGGGTGGTGTGCGGCGTGCGGGGGTGAAATCTCTTGCTCCCCTCTCCCTTGAGGGAGAGGGGCCGGGGGTGAGGGTGACGCACGGTTCACCCGTCTCCGTACGACCCGGGTGAGCCCGAAGCGCAAGCGAAGCCGAGTGAGTCGGCCATGCGTGCACGCCTCGGCTTGCGCCTCGAGCTGCCAATTCGGAGAGCCGGACCGTGAACAGCGTCCGGGCGTCGCTGCCCCCTCACCCCCGACCCCTC
>NZ_JBINJD010000267.1:0-3420 GCF_043951915.1 Alienimonas sp. DA493
CCCCCGGAAGGGGCCGGGACGCTGCACCTCATGGTTTGCGACGCTCGCTCACCGATCGTGCAGGCCGGGCACTTCGAGGCGGGCGCCCTCGGCGTGTTTCTTCAGCTTCTTCAGGGCGCGGCCTTCCAGCTGGCGGATCCGCTCCTTCGTGACGCCGAAGCGGTTGCCGACCTGCTCCAGAGTCTGCGGTTCGCTGCCCTGCTCCAGGCCGTAGCGGTAGCGGAGGATGTCCCGCTCCCGGTCGTCCAGCTCCATCAGGATGTCGCCGATCACCTTCCGCTGCCGGGTGTTCGTCAGCTCGTCCATGTAGGGGTTGGCCCGCTCCTCCTGGGAGAACTGGAACACCTCTTCCTTGCCGGTGCGGAACCGGTCCAGCTGGCGGTGCTCCTGCGGGATGCTGCGGGCGAAGTTCTTCATGATCGCCCAGGTGGCGTACGTGCTGAACTTGTTGCCCTTGGTGTAGTCGAACTTCTCGACCGCCCGCATCAGGCTCACGTTGCCGTCGGAGACCATCTCGAAGAAGTTGGCCCCCGGCTTGATGTGCCGCTTCGCGATGGACACGACCAGCCGCAGGTTGCTGCGGGTGAGGAAGTTCTTGACGTCGATCGCCTCGCGGGTCCACGCCTCCAGATTGTCGAGCTGCTCCTCGGTGGGGGTGGAGTCGCCGATCTCCTCCCGCAGCGTGGCCGCCTTGAACTTGAGGTAGTTCATCTTGCGGAACCAGTACTGCTCGTCCTCGCGGGTCAGCAGCGGGTAGTTGTAGAGGCTCGCCAGGTAGGGAGGCAGGCCGCTGGGCACGCGGATGCGGCGGTGCGGTTTGTCCTTCTTCGGCGGCTCGCAGAGGATCACCTCGTCGGCGTCCGGCGTGTGGAACTCGGGGGAGTCCATGTAGGCCGGCGGCTCGCCCATCACCTCTTCGGCCCGCAGTTCGTGCAGGGCCCGCTTGATGGTGGGCTTGGTGCGGCTGAACGACTTCGCCAGCCGGGCCAGGGTCCAGCCGCGGCGACGGCGACGCAGGATCTCCTCCTTCTCCGCCCGCGTCAGGTCGCCGGGGCGGACGCGGAAGACCGGACGGTCCGGGTTCTTCCGTTCGAAGTCCCGCAGCAGGGAGCGGATCGAATCCGGGCTGCGGCCGAATTCCTCGGACAGCTGCTTGGCGATCTGCGGCGGGGTGAAACCGCCGTTGGCCAGGCTGCGGGCCTTGCGGACGATCCGCCCCCGGTCCGCGTCGGAGAGGGTGACGGTCTTGCGGCCCTGTTCGATCTCGTCGGCCCGCTCGCGGACGAACCGGTCCACGGTGCTTTGCAGGAAGCCGACCCGGCGACGGCCGTCCAGCTTCAGCTTGCGGCTGACCAGCCCGCGATCCCGCCAGCGGTCGACCGTTTTGCCGGAGACGCCCAGCTTCTTGGCGATCTCGTCCACCGTCAGCACCGGTTCGCCGACCTCCTCCGCGGACAGTCCGGCGGTGGTCGACAGATCCTCCGCGAACAACCGCAGATTGCGAAGAGCTTCCTCGCCGGAGACGGTCTCCTCGCCGTCCGCCTCGGCGGCGGCGGGCGCCTCGTCGTCGGCCCCCTCCAGGGAGCGGCGCAGGTCGTTGGCGTCGTAGGCGGCGTCGGGATCTAACCGGCCGGACAGCCTCTCGGCGCGACGCACCCAGGCGAGCTGCACCTCGCGGCGCCCGTCCTCGGCGACGTGGTCGGTCAGATTCTTCAATTCAGGGATGGTGTAGCTCATAGCGTCCGTTCGGCGGAAAGATAGGGGGGCCGCCGACCGGATAGGGCCGGGCGGGTCTGGGGGCGGTTCCGTGCCGCCGCGGGGGCGGCCGTCGAGCGATCGGTGCACGTTCGGCGCCGGAATCCCGACCGCCGCGGACCGAATTGCGGCGCCGCCGGCGGGCGAGGCGAGCGGCCGAACGTTCGACCGCACAGAGACGTACGTTCATTCCCGACACAAAGTTTGACGGAAAGTTCGGAATCGGTCCCTTGACGAAAGAACCGCACGCAAGTCCGGTTCGTCACCGGATTTCCGGCGAAAAAACCGCCCCGGGTTCTGGGCGGGACGAGCCGCGGCCGCGGCGAAGCGCCCGCCGTGACCGGGGTGATCGGGTGCGATACAGTTTGCGGTCGGATTGCACACCGACGTTCGCTTCCCCGCACCGATCGCCCCGATGGCCGCCGACCGCCCCGCTCCCGCCCCCGCGGGCACGACGAACGTCGCCGCCAGCGACCCGGCCCCGTTCTACGCCCTCGGCGCCGGGGCGCTGCTGGTCGTGGTCGCCTTGGCGGGCTACTTCCTCAGCGAGGTGCGGAGCCCCACGTCGTTCATCCCCGGCGCCTTCGGACTGATCCTGATCGTCTGCGGCCTGATCGCCCGCACCGGGCTGCGGGCGCTGAAGATCGCGATGCACGTCGCCGCGGTCGTGGGGCTGATCGGCTTTCTCGCCGGGGCGGGGCGGCTGGGGATGGTGCTGGCGAAGGGCGGGGGCTCGACGCTGGGGATCGTTTCGTTGGGGGCGATGGCCGTGATCTGCGCCGTCTTCCTCGCCCTGTGCGTGAAGAGCTTCCGCGACGCCCGCAAGCGGCGCGAGGCCGCCGTCTGAGCCGCGTCGGCGGCTACAATGGCGCCGCTCCCCCGTTCGGACCGCCCCGATGGCCACGCTGACGATCGACGACGAGACGTATTCCGACGTGAGACGCGCCGCGGAACGGTGCGGTCTCACGGTGGAGCAGTGGTTGCTGGAAACGGCGTCGGCGGGTCTCAGCGACGACGCGGCCCCCGGCGCCGAGCTGGCCCGGTGGGAGGAGTGGCTCGAAGCGTTCGCGGCGGATCACGGCGCGACCGGCCTGCCGTTGGACGACTCCCGGGAGAGCATCTACCGGTGACGCTGATTCTGTGCGACACGAACGTCCTGTTGCGGCTCGCCAAGCCGGATCACCCGGATCACGAAGTCGCCCGGGACGCGCTGCGAGTTTTGGCGGGGGCCGGCTACATGCTCGCGCTGGTCCCCCAGTGTTGCTATGAATACTACGTTGTCGCGACGCGGCCGGTCGAGCGAAACGGCTTAGGGATGAGTCCGAGCCACGCGGGAAGGGACGTCGACCGACTGATTCGGCGGTTCCGCTTCCTTCGAGACGAACGCGGCGTGTTCGACGGATGGAGCGAACTGGTGGAACAGTACGACGTTCGGGGGAAGCCGGCGCACGACGCCCGCCTCGCGGCGGCGGCGTTCCGGCACGGGGCGGTCCATTTGCTCACCTTCAACGGTTCGGACTTCGTCCGGTATGTCGGCTTGACCGTCATCGCCCCCGCCGAAGCCGCCGCGTTTGCCGCGAACGGTTCCGCAGGTCGTTAGATAAAATTCGTCGCCGGCTCCCGCCGTTTCGGGGGAGCCGGCGACGATGTGCGTTTCACGTCCCG
>NZ_JBINJD010000268.1:0-3417 GCF_043951915.1 Alienimonas sp. DA493
CGACGGCGGCTCCGGCGGCCGCTCCCCGCTGGCGACCGCCTTGGTCTCTCGTCCGCTCCGCCGGGTCACCAGGCGAAATCGTCGGTGTAGTCCCGCCCGCCGACGCGGGTCCGCAGCAGCCAGAGCGGCCGCGGCCCCGCCGCGGTCCCCGCCGGCTCGACCCAGAGCGACCAGGCCGAGGCCGCCCCGGACAGCAGCGGGCGGAGCCGACCGGCGTCGGACTCCCGCAGCCCGGCCCGGGCGAGGACCGCCGCGGCCGACCCCGGCCCGCCCTCCCGGCGGGCGGCCGCGAGGGCGTCGCCGGCGGAGCCGGTCGCGACCCCGCCGGCCAGCGTCCGCAGCGCCCCGTCCGAGGCCCGGGCCAGGTTCAGCGGGACGTCCGCGACCGTGACCTCCCCCAACGCCGCCCGCAGGGCCGCCGCCTCGCCCGGCCGGCGGCCGAGCTCGAACAGCTGCCCCGGGCTCTCGTAGGCCGGCACGTCGGGGCCGGCGCCGGGCAGCGGGCGGGGCCGAACGGGGGGAGCGCTGGGGCCGGCCGAGGCCCGGACCGCCCGGGCGACCGCGGCCGATCCGCCGGCCCGGTGCAGGGCGTTGACGTTCGCCTTCGCCGACTCGTCCGCCACCGTCAGCCGCAGATCGCGGCCGTTCAGCGTGACGAGCCGCTCGAAGCCCGCCGGTTCCGGCCACGCCGTCCGGCCGCCGGCGCTCTCGCGGGCCGCCTCCGCGGCGATCAGCTCCTCAGCCCGCCCCAATACGGACCGCTCCAGCGAGGCGGCGGCCCAGCGGGACTGCAGGTCCTCCTCGGCGGCGGCGGCCTCCAGGGCGAGGTCCATCGACCGTGTCGCCGTCCCGGCCGCGACCAGCCCGCAGACCGTCAGCAGGGCCAGGACGAGGACCAGCACGAAGCCGCCCCGGCGAGCGGCGGGGGCGTCCCGGAGGCGAGCGGCGGGGGGACAGATCACCGACCGGCCCCCGCGACGACCTCTCGCACCGGCCGGCCCGCGGCGTCGAGCAGGATCAGCCGCAGGCCGTCCGGGACGGGAGCCGTGGCGGTCACGCCCTCGGCGGCGGTTAGGTCCGTGCCGTCGTCGAGCCGCTCGCACCGCAGGGCCGCCACGCCCGGCCGGAGCAGCGTCGCGCCGGCCCCGGCCCGCGGGTCGGCCCCGTCGAGGGGCCGGACCGACCGGACCAGCCACCCCCCCCCGACGACCGACAGCGTCACCTCCGCCGGGCGGCCGTTGGGGCGTCCGGTCCGGGCGTCCCGCCCGCCGTAGCCCAGCAGCGTCACCCGGCCGGGCCGGGCGTGCAGCCGGCGGGCGGCGGCGAGGTCGGCCCGCAACAGGGCGTCCAGCCGCCGGTCCGGCCCCCCCGCCCCGGCCGGCGGCAGGGCGTCCCGCCGGGCGACGAACCCCCGCGTCACGCCGGCCGTCGCCGCCGCCAGCATGGCCGCCAGGGCCAGGGCCAGCGTGAGTTCGACCAGCGTGAGCCCGGAACGGGGCGGGCGGGGATCGGCGTACGTGCGGCTCATCGGGCCCCCCGGACTTCGTCGACGACGAGCAGCTCGACCGACGCGACCGGCCGCCCGTCGCCCGCCGCCGCGTCCCGCCGGGCCTCGACCCGCAGCACGACGCACCCCAGCGCCGCCGCCCCGGGCCGGCGCTCGCGACGAGCGGACCAGACCAGCCGGCCGTCGGCGGTGAGCGGGCCGCCGGGCGCCGGCGGCAGGGCCGCGTCGGCGTCGGCCGCCCAGCCGGTCAGGAGGGCGTCCAGGGCCCGGACCGCCGCCAGCCGGTCCGCCGCCCGGGCCGCCTGCCGGCCTTGGGCCGCGTCGGCGACCAGCAGGGCGGCCAGCAGCGTGCCCAGCAGCGCCAGCCCGGCCAGGACCTCGACCAGCGTGAACCCGCGGCGGGCCGGGGCGGTGCGGCGGGTCGGGGGCCCGGGGGAGTTCACGGCCGGGTCAGTCCGCGTCGAGGGCGAGGAGGGCGTCGACCGCCGCGGCGTCCGGCAGCCGCACGGCGTGCCCGGCCCCGCCGGCGAACAGCAGCCAGTGGGCCGTCTCGTCGGCCCCGACCAGCCGGACGGCGTAGGTCGGGGCGGAGCCGTCCGGCCGCACGGTCAGCTCGACCGGCCCGCCCCCGGCCGGGGCGCCGGCCCGCCGCACCGCCGCCAGCGGCAGCTCGGCGACGACCGCCCGCCGCCCGCCGGCCCCGACCCGGGTCACCGTCCCGGCGGACGGGTCGAACCTCAGCCGGACCGCCTCCCCCCGGCGGACCGCCAGCGTACGGGCGGCGCCGTCCGCGGCCAGCAGCCGGTCGGCGGCGAGTTCCGCCCGGGCCGCGGCGACCGGCCGGCGGACCGACCAGGCCGCGGCCGCCGCCGCGATTCCTAGGAGGGCGCAGACGACGAGCAGCTCGACCAGCGTGAATCCGCCACGGCGGGCGGGCGCGCCGGCGGTCACGGGCGGGCCTCGGGGCCGAGGTCGTCGCTGGAGATGTCGGCGTCGCCGCCCTCGCCCCCCTCGCGGCCGTCGGCCCCCAGCGAGAGCACCTCGAACGGGCCGCTGCGCCCCGGGCGGCTGTACTGGTACGGCCGCCCCCACGGGTCGCGGGGGACCCGGCTGAGGATTCCGTCCGGGAACTTCGCCGTCGGCGCCGCCAATGCGTCCAGCCCCTCCTCGTTCGTCGGGTAGCGGTCGGACATGGTGTAGTAGGTCTCCAGCCCCTGGGCGATCTTGGAGACCTCCAGCCGGGCGACGTTCTGCTTGCCGCTGAGCAGATACCCCCGCACCCCGAAGGTCACCGCCCCGGCCAGCAGGCCGATGATGACCACGACGACCATCAACTCCACCAGCGTGAAGCCGCGGCGGGGAGAGCGCCGGACGGGACGGCGGCGGGCGAACTGCGGGTCAGACGACACGGCCGGCCTCCAGGATGGGCAACACGGTGGCGAACAGGATGAACCCGACGACCGCCGACAGCGCCAGGATCAACGCCGGCTCCAGCACGGCGGTCAGCCGGGCGGCGGCCGAGGCCGCCTGCCGCTCGTAGTCGGCGGCGAGCCGCTCGAGCATCGCCTCCAGCGTACCGCTCTCCTGCCCCACGGCGAAGACCCGCACCGCGACCGGCGGGAACACGCCGTCGGCCTCCAGGGCCGCGGCGATCCCCCGGCCGGTCGAGACGGCCTTCGCGCAGGCGGACAACGCGTCGCCGACGACGGGGTTCTCGGCGGCGTCCGCGGCCGCCTGGGCCGCGGCGGTGAATTCGATCCCGCTCCGCATCAGCACCGCCAGCACCGCGGCCGACCGGGCGACCGCCTGCTTGCGGGCCATGTCGCCGACGACCGGCAGTCGCCAGACCGTCCGGTGCCAGGCCCGCCGCCCGGCCTCCCCCCGCAGCCAGGCCGCCGCCCCGACCCCGG
>NZ_JBINJD010000269.1:0-3366 GCF_043951915.1 Alienimonas sp. DA493
TGGCCGGCCGACGGCTCCGCGTCCGGCTGATTCGCCCTTCGTGGCGTTCCGCTCTTTGACAACTTGTTCGTGTCCGAGTGGCATCTTGAAACGACGCGAGGGCGTCGTGCGAACGTCGCACGTCGCCCCGAGAGGTCGAAAGTTTTCCCGAGATCTTCTGAGGGCCACGGGTCGCGTCCGGCAGGTTATGCAAAACTGCCGGGGAGTCGCGGATCCGCGTGGTCAAGCTCAAGAAGGGCGCACGGGGGATGTCTTGGCGTCGGAAGGCGACGAAGGGCGTGGAAGGCTGCGAAAAGCCCGGGCGAGCCGTCAAACAGGCGTTGATCCCGGGATTCCCGAATGACTCCGTCCCGAATCTATACGGACGGAGGGCCAACGTGGGGAACTGAAACATCTCAGTACCCACAGGAAGAGAAAGAAAACTCGATTCCCTCAGTAGCGGCGAGCGAACGGGGAACAGCCCAAACCGGCGGGCTTGCCCGCCGGGGTTGTGGGATCGCCGACATCGACCGAGCTGGCTAGACGAACAGTCTGGAAAGTCTGACGAGACCGGGTGACAGTCCCGTAGTCGAAAGCGAGCGAGGCGTAGGCGACACCCGAGTAGGTGCGGTCACGTGGAACCCGCACTGAATCCGGGGGGCCCACCCCCCAAGGCTAAATACTCTCCGACGACCGATAGCGCAGAAGTAGCGTGAGCGAATGATGAAAAGAACCCCCACGAGGGGAGCTCAAAGAACCTGAAACCGTGTGCCTACAAGCTGTCGGAGCGCTTCTTAGAGCGTGACGGCGTGCCTTTTGCATAATGATCCAGCGAGTTGCCGTCCCCGGCCCGGTTAAGCCCTTCAGGGGCGAAGCCTCAGCGAAAGCGAGTCTGAACAGGGCGACATGTCGGCGGCGGCAGACGCGAAACCTGGTGAACTACCCATGGGCAGGTTGAAGCGCGGGTAAGACCGCGTGGAGGACCGAACCCACCTAGGTTGAAAACTGGGGGGATGACCTGTGGGGAGGAGTAAAAGTCTCATCAAACCAGGAGATAGCTCGTTCTCTCCGAAATAGCTTTAGGGCTAGCCTCGTGCCACTACGTTGCGGGGGTAGAGCGACTGATCTGGGCTGGGGCCCTTCCCGGGTACCCACCCTGACCAAACTCCGAATACCGCAGCGATTATCACGGGAGTCAGTCGGCGGGGGATAAGCTCCGCCGTCGAGAGGGAAACAACCCGGACCGCCCGCTAAGGTCCCAAAGACCTGCTGAAACACTAAGGATGTCGAAACGCCGTGACAGTCGGGATGTTGGCTTAGAAGCAGCCATCATTTAAAAAGTGCGTAATAGCTTACCGATCGAGCGTTTCGGCACCGATAATGACCGGGAGTAAGCAGGTCGCCGAAGCGGCGGATTGACGGTTCTGCCGTCAGTGGTAGGAGAGCGTCCCGTCACTGGAAGCGCTACCGAAAGGGGGCGTGAAGTGTGGCGGGAGTGATTATGCTGGAATGAGTAACGATCAGGCAGGTGAGAATCCTGCCCGCCGCAAGCCTAAGGTTTCCTGGGGAAGGTAAATCCGCCCAGGGTCAGCCGGTCCCTTAGTCGAGGCCGAAGGGCGTAGACGATGGACAGCGGGTTAATATTCCCGCGCCGCGGCACGAGAGGACGCCGCTGTGAGACCTGTCGGGCTGTCGGAATAGCCCGTCCCGCAAGGGCGAGTCCCAGATGACGAAGCAGGAGGATCAGCGGTCGAGAAAAGCCTCGTGCGTTACGCGACCGTACTAAAACTGACACAGGTAGGCGAGGCGAGTAGCCTCAGGTGCTCGGGAGAACGCTGGTTAAGGAACTCTGCAAAATTGCCCCGTAACTTCGGGATAAGGGGTGCCCCCGCGAGGGGGTCACAGCAAAGCGGTGCTGGCGACTGTTTACTAAAAACACAGGACTCTGCGAACTCGAGAGAGGATGTATAGAGTTTGACGCCTGCTCGGTGCCGGTAAGTTAAGGAAGCAGGTTAGCCTTCGGGCGAGGCTTGCGACCGAAGCTCCGGTAAACGGCGGCCGTAACTATGACGGTCCTAAGGTAGCGAAGTTCCTTGTCGGGTAAGTTCCGACCTGCATGAATGGCGTAACGACTGGCACACTGTCTCAACCAGCGACCCGGTGAAATTGTAGTCGTGGTGAAGATGCCACGTACCCGCGGTAAGACGGAAAGACCCCATGAACCTTTACTGCAGGCTGCTATTGGCTTTAGGCACGTACTGTGCAGGATAGGTGGGAGCCCGTGATTCCGGCGCGCCAGCGTCGGCGGAGGCGTCCTTGAAATACCACCCCGTGCTTGTTTGAAGTCTAACCCCTCACCCTGAATCGGGTGGCGGGACAGTGGCAGCCGGGCAGTTTGACTGGGGCGGTCTCCTCCCAAAGCGTAACGGAGGAGCCCAAAGGTACCCTCAGGCCGGTTGGTAATCGGCCGACGAGCGCAAAGGTAGAAGGGTGCTTGACTGCGAGACCGATGGGTCGAGCAGAGACGAAAGTCGGGCTTAGTGATCCGGCGGTCCTGTGTGGAAAGGCCGTCGCTCAACAGATAAAAGGTACTCTGGGGATAACAGGCTGATCCCGTCCGAGCGTCCATAGCGGCGACGGGGTTTGGCACCTCGATGTCGGCTCATCACATCCTGGGGGTGAAGAAGCTCCCAAGGGTTCGGCTGTTCGCCGATTAAAGTGGTACGTGAGCTGGGTTTAAACCGTCGTGAGACAGGTTGGTCCCTATCTACCGTGGGCGTACGAGACTTGCGCGGTTTTCTCTTTAGTACGAGAGGATTTAGAGGGACGGACCTCTGGTGTTCCTGTTGTCACGCCCGTGGCATCGCAGGGTAGCCACGTCCGGTCAGGATAAGTGCTGAAAGCATCTAAGCACGAAGCCTTTCGCAAGATCAGGTCTCGATGGGCAATGGCCCTGAACCCCGCCGGAAGACGACCGGTTGATAGGCCGGAGGTGTACGCGTCGCAATACGCTCAGCCGACCGGTACTAACGGGGGATTGCTTGGCCACGCTGATCGGCGGCTCCCGCGACCTTCATGGTCCGGGACCGCGACGGCGTGAGCCTCAGAAGATGGAAAAGCGATCGACCGATCGTTTCAGGCGCGGTGCCCTCGCTACTGCGAGCGCCGCACGCCGCTCGGACACGACCCGTTGTACTGCGGTCCGCTCTGATCGGGCGGGCCGCGGTCTTCCGGTGACTAGCCCGTGAGGTCACACGCGTTCCCATTCCGAACACGACCGTTAAGCTCACGGGGCCGATGATAGTGCCCACAAGTGCGAAAGTAGGTGTCGCCGGTTCCTGACGCCCCCGAGCCCAAAGCTCGGGGGCGTCTCTTTTTGCGCGCTGC
>NZ_JBINJD010000026.1:0-46530 GCF_043951915.1 Alienimonas sp. DA493
CCGAACAGCCCGCCGCCGCCGTTGGAGCCGTTGTTATGGTGACCGAACAGGCCGCCGCCGAACAGGCCGCCGCCGTTGGAGCCGTTGCTGCGGTGACCGAACAGGCCGCCGCCGTTGGAGCCGTTGTTGCGGTGACCGAACAGCCCGCCGCCGCCGTTGGAGCCGTTGTTATGGTGACTGAACAGGCCGCCGCCGCCGCCGGAAGAGCCGTTGTTGTGACCGAACAGGCCGGCGTCCGCCGGGATGGCCAGGGCGAACGCCGCGGCGACGGTGAGAACTCCAAGTGCTCGTTTCAACATCAGAACCTTCTCCGGCAGGGGGGTGAGTCAGGGGGTGGGGGCCGAAACCGCCGGGCGTCGCTGAGACGCCGTTCAGTTGCGGCGCCTACGCCGCCGAGGTCGGCTGGGTAAGATGTAAGGGTGACGGTGACCGGGAGGCGCTGCAAGCCTCGGCGGGGCGGCGCCGCCCCCGGACGGGCGCGCTTCGCAGGAAACCCGGTTTGACACCGCAGCGGGGCTGGGAGAACCCCCGGTCGGACGGGGCGGTTTGGTCCGTCGCGGTTTGGTCCGTTGTGGGATCGGGCGGTACGGCCGGGCGCGGCCTCCGAACGGAAACCGGCCGGCCCCGCGGTGGCGGGACCGGCCGGCGGACGGGGTTCTCGACTCTGCGACGCCGCCGCGCGGCAGCCGCGTCGCCGACGCCGCTACCGCAGGGCGACGCGATCGTCGGCCGCGGCCGGTTCGTCCGTTTCCGTGGCGTTCAGGTCCAGATCGCTCGGGCTGTCCGTGGCGGTCTTCAGCGGCGGGACGCCGACCTGACCGGGGGTCTGCACGAGCTTCAACTCGCCGTCGACGACGGCGGCCGTCAGTTCGACCCGCACGCCGGCCCGCACCACCTGGACGGCTTCAACGCTCAGCGGGGCGTCGGCGCCTTCGACGGGCAGGGTGACGGTGATCGGGTAGGCGTACGCCTGACCGATCTCAAGGTCCGGGCTCTCGAACATCCGCACCGGGCCTTCGCCGCCCATCGGCTCGTCGACGAGGGTCACGGTGGCCTCGGCCGGCAGGTTCATCACGATCTGGGCGCGGGTCTCGTTCCGCTGCACGACCTTGGCGGCGGTGCGGACGGCGCCGTTGGCCCGTTCCTCCGCGGCGAGTTCCACGCCCGGGGCGACCGGGCCGGCGACGCCGGCCGGCAGGGCGCCGGGGACGGCCGGGGAGGCCACGACCGGCGAGGCGACCGGGGTCGCGGCGCCGAACAGGCCGAGGCCGCCGTAGCCGTAGCCGTAGCCGCCGCCGTAATACGTGCCGTAGCCGCCGCCGTAGGAGCCGTACGATCCGCCGTAGTACGTGCCGTAGCCGCCAAGGTAGGACGGGCCGTCGATCGCCCCGTACCCGCCGTAGTAGCCGTAGGACCCGTACCCGTAGCCGCCGGAGGAGCCGTACGAGCCGTACCCGCCGGAGGAGCCGTACCCGCCGCCGTAGTAGGTGGCATAGCCGCCGGAGCTCCCGTAGGAGCCGTACCCGCCGGAGGAACCGTGGCTGCGGTGGTGGCCGAACAGGCCGCCGAACAGCCCGCGGCCGCCGAACAGCCCGCCGCCGGTCGACCCGCCGCTGGAGCCCCCGTAGTACCCGCCGGACGACCCGCCGTAGTAGCTGCCGCCGGAGGAGCCGCCGTAGTAGCTCGCGGCGCTGTAGTAGCCGCCGCTGGAGCCGCCGCTGGAGCCGCCGTAAGACCCGCCGCTGGAGCCTCCGTAGTAACCGCCGGAGGACCCGCCGTAGTAGCTGCCGCCGGAGGAGCCGTAGGACCCGTATCCGCCGGAGCTGCCGTGGCCGCCGAACAGACCGAACAGCCCGGCGTCAGCCGGTGCGGCCACGGCGAACACCGCCGCCGCCGCCAAAACTCCGAGTGCCCGCCGTACCATGGGAACTGTCTCCGACCAGATGAAAATCGAGGGGTGAGTGAGAACCGCCACGCCCCGCAGCGTTTGGCGTCGAGCGTGAAGACGACGCCGTTCGGGGCGACTGCGTAAGATAGGAGGATCGCGTGGCGAAGGCGCCCTCGCAAGGGGCTGCCGGCGTCGCGATCGCCCGGAATCTCGCCTTCGCCCGCACGACCGAATCCCCCCGGTCAGCCCGCCGGGTTTCTCCCCCGCGTCCGGCGCCGCCCCCGGCCGCTCCCGCCGCCCGACCCCGTCGGACCGCTCCGCCGGGGCCGGACGGGCGTGCGGCGGCGGGAGCGGACTGAACCGTGGCCGTCGCGTTCGCGACCCCTCGAAGGACAGGGCAAGAACGCGGGAACCCCCGGCGGACCTGCGGCGTCCAGGAGGGGAACGGGTTAGCATCAGTCCATGCCTATTTCTTTCCGCCGTCCATCCATGCACGTCGTTGCCATGCGTTCCCGTCTGGTCGCCGGCGCCGCGCTGTCCGCGGGGGTTTTGCTGACCGGGTGCGGCGGGGAGGCGACCGTCGTCGGCCAGTCGCAGCCCGCCGTCGCCCCCGCGGCGGCCGCCGCGGCGCCGGCGCCGGCCCGGGCGTCGACCCCGGCGCCGGCGGCCCCGGCTCGGTCCGCGACCCCGGACCGCGGCGCGTCCCGTTCCACTCTGCGTACGGCGAGCGGCGGCCGGGCGGACTCCGCGGAGGTCGCCGGTCGGCGGGCGGTGCGCGACCGACGGGTGGCGTTGGGCTTGCCGGCCAGTCCCTCGCCGGACCCGGACCGCACCGCGACCGTGCAGGTGCTCGGGGTCGACCCCGCGTTGCCGGGGCTGGCGGCGCTGGTTCGGGACGCCCTGGCGGAGGCGTTCCCCTCGGAAACCGCCCCGCTGTTATTAAGAGGGGAAACTGCGGACGCCCCGCCGGTCGTGCTGCTGGCCGACCTGGAGAACCCCGCGGACGCCGCCGGCGCCGCGGAGTTCCTCACCCCCGCCGAGCCCGTCGCCGGGCCGGAGGCGGAGGACTTCGCAATCTCCCGCACTGCCGCGGTGCGGGTCGACGCGGCGGCGCTGCTGGACGACTGGCTGACGGAGGCCGGCGTCCCGACCCCCGCCGCCGTGCTGACGCTCCGCGTGCCCTCCGTGTCCGCCGCGCGGGGGGCCGACGGCGAGGCCGGCGACGCGGAGCGCACGCGGCGGGCGAGCGTCCGGAGCAGCGAGAACCCGTTCAACAGCAATCCGTTCGGCGGCGGCGAAGCGGCCGACCGGCCGGTCGAGGCGCCCGCCGCCCCGGCGACGACCGCCGAGGCCGTGCGGCGGGACGCCTTCGCCCTCGGCCCCGACGGCGACCCGGATACGCCGGACACCCGCACCGCCGGCTGGACCGTCGGCCTGCTGCCCCGGCCGGACGAGGCCCCCGCGGCCCGGGACGCCGCCGGCTCGAACCGCTCCAACCGCCGTGACGCCGCCGAGGCCGCGGCCCGGGCGGCGGCCGAGCCGGAACCGACGGCCTACCTGATCGTCGCCGGGCCGGTGGAGGACCCCGCGGCGTGGCTGTCGGCGGCCCGCCGGCATCTCCCGCAGAGCCCCGCGGCGGCGACCTTTCCCCCACCGGCGAGCGCCGCGGGCCAGGCCGACCTGCCGAACGTGCTGGCGGCGACGGCGGAGTCGGGAGCCGGCCCGCGGACGCTGCCGCCCCCGGCGGACGGGGACGCGGTCGGCTGGGCGTTCGACCTGACGGCCCGCCAGAACGCTTCCGGCGGCGGCCCGGCCGACGCCGCCCCCGCCCCCGGCGAGGCGCCCCGCGACTGGGCGTTGCGCGCGATCGAGAGCGGTTCTCCCGAGGCCCGCCGCACCGCGGCCCGGTTCCTGTCGGCCGTCTCCCCGGCTCCCGACGCCGAGGCGCCGGAGGAGGCGGGGGCGATCCGCGATGCGCTGCTGGCCGCGATGCCGGAGCAGGGGGGAGACGCGCAGAACGCACCCGCCGGGCCGAACGAACCCGTCGGGCGACCGCTGTCCGAGGACAACCCGTTCCGCCGCGGGAACGACGGGGGGGAGCCGTTCGGGGGCGGCGGGTCCGGTTCGTCCGGAGCCGGGTTCTCGCCGGACCTGTTCTCCGCCCTGCTGCGGTGGTCGTTCACGTCGGAGCAGTACGCCGAAGCCGGGCAGGCCGCCGCCGCGAGCGGTCCGCCGCAGGAGTCGACCGTGGCGGCGGTCGTGGACCGCATCGAGGACGATCCGGCCGCCGCCGCCGCCCTCGCCCCGCTGGCGGACGTGCCCGGCGCCGCGGAGCGGGTCGTCGGAGCCGTCCGTCAGCCCGGCGCCCCCGCCGAGCCGGCGGCGCTGGCCCTGTTGGAGGCGGAGACGTTGGAGGTCCGGCGGGAAGCGGCGAAGCTGCTGGCGGAGGTCGGCGCCTCACAGGCCGCGGCGGACCGCCTGGCGGCGGTCGCCCGCTGGGAACGCGACCGCGACCTCGCCAAGGAGATGCGGGCCGCTCGCATCCCCATCCTGGCCCGCATCAAAGAGTGACCGGGCCGGTGAGCGACCGCGCCGGCGAGCGACCGGGGCGAGGAGGGAACCCGTGAGGGCGAGCCGCCGGGCCGTGCCCGCCGCGGCTCGCCCCGAGCGCCGCGGTCAGCCCTCGCCGGGGGCGTTCTCGTTTTCCTCCTCGTCGCCGGCGCGCGGTTCGGCGATTTCGCCGTCGGAGGTGAGGGCGAAGTCGAAGGTGTGCGAGCCGTCCCGCTCGACGGTGCGGGTCAGTTCCGTGTCGCGGTTGTAGCGGGCGGGAACGCGCTCCGGGCCGGCTTTCCGTTGCACCTCCGGGCCGGACAGGGCGGTGGAGATCACCACGTCCTTCTTCCCGGGCGAGACGCCCTCGGCTTCGGAGTTGTACCGCAGGGAGTAGCGGCCCTCGGCGTCGGTCTCGCCGTAGGCGTAGCGGACGCGATCGCCCGCTTTATAGAACCGCACGACCGCCCCCGGCAGGGGCTCGCCGTCTATCGTGACGACGCCGGAGACGTCGGCGAGTTGGAGGCCGTCATAGTCGGCGGAAGGGCGGTCGCATCCCGCGGCGAGAACGACGGCGCAGGCCGTCAGCAGGGAGAACCGGGAAAGGAGGTGCGGCGGGCGGGGCGCGAGTCGGACGGTCATCGGGCAGAACGGGGGCGTGAGGAAGCGGGGAAGAGGCGGGGCGGCAACGGGCCGCGGCTCAGAACGCCCCGTCGATCACTTCGCCGCCGTCACGGCTGCCGAGCGCCTGATAGGTTCGGCCGTCGATCGTCTCGGAGAGGAACTGGACCGATCCGTCGACCATGCCGAGAAACGCCCCGCCAGGGTGCTCGCTGCCGAAGGAGGCTTCCATCTGGAACCCGTCGAACTGCGGCTTCAGGCGGGCGTTCAGCGGGGCGGCGGTGGACCCGACGAACTCGGTGAACTCCGTGCCGGAGTTGTTCGACTTGGAAAAGTCGTGCCGGTACGGGTCGGCCTGGGGCGAGCCGATCGCCCAGTAGTCCATGCCCTGCCCGTCCTGCACGAACCGGGGTTCGCACCACGACTCCCCGATCAGCACGGTCGAGGTCGTGCCGTCCTTCGCGTCCTTGAAGCTGGTGTCGCTGTTTCCCCAGAACATGCCGTTGTGGGGCGGGTGGTTGAAGCTGTGCCAGTCCGCCTCGTCCGGCCGCGGGTCGACCCAGCCGTCGTAGGGCGGTTCGGGGTTGTAGCTGCTCTTGCTCTTGGGGTCGTCCAGCCAGACCTCGCTGGAGGCGCAGGCCCGGTAGGAGACCGGGCTGCGGGCGTCGAAGTCGTTGTAGTTCAGGTGCTCCTCGAAGCTGGCGCTCGGGCACCGCATCGACGCCAGCACGGTTTCGCAGGCCGTCGTGTTCGCCGACCCGCTCCGCCAGTTGCCGTCGCCGCCTTCGGTGAACGTCAGCGAGTCGTACAGGGGCTGCTGGTCGAGTTGCGGCAACAGCATGGCGCTCCAGCCGGCCCCGATGGTGTTCCAGCCGAAGGGAAAGACCTTGTGTAAGCTTTGGTAGTTGTGCATCGCCAGCCCGATCTGTTTGAGGTTGTTCTGGCACTGGCTGCGGCGGGCCGCTTCGCGCGCCTGCTGCACGGCGGGGAGCAGCAGCGAAACAAGAATCGCGATGATCGCGATCACCACCAGCAGTTCGATCAGCGTGAAGCCGACGCGGCGGGGCGGGGGGGAACTGGAGCGGAGCGACGGACGGCGCATAGAAAACGGACCGAACAGGGGCGAAGGAAAGGGCCTCGGTGCGGGGGAAGGATCGTCCGCGGGGGCGTAAAGACGGCGAGGTTCCAGTGAACAAACGATGAATCAACGAGCCCGCACGGGACCGGACCGAGGCCGGCGGGGCGGAACGGGGCCGGCGACGGGCGGACGGGCGGCCGATAGGCTGTGCGGCCTCCCGACCGCGCCGCCCCCCGCCGAGATCCCGCCCGATGCCCGTCTGCGTTCCGCCGCTCGCCGTCGCTCCGGGGCCGGGCGTCGGGGTGCTGGCGGCGGCGATCGTCGCCGGGACGATCTCCGGCTTCGCCCTGGCCTGTCAGCCCGGGGTGAACGGCACGCTCGGCAAGATCCTCAGCCACAAGCTGCACGCCTCGCTGACCAGCTTCACCGTCGGGCTGGCCTGTTCGATCGTCGCCTGCCTGCTGATCGCCCGGTCGCTGCCGAAGCCCTCCGACTACGCCGACGCCCCCTGGTGGACCTTCACCGGCGGGGCGATCGGGGCGTTCCTCGTCACCGCCAGCCTGATCTTCGCCCCCCGGGTCGGCGCCGGGGCCTGGCTGGGGATCATGATCGTCGCCCAGCTCGGCGGCGCGGTGCTCCTCGATCATTGGGGGTTGGCCGGCTACGAGGTGCGGCCGGCCACCTGGGTGCGGCTGCTCGGCGTCACGCTGATGATCGGCGGCGTCGTGATGGTCCTCCGCGGGTGACGGGCCCGAAGGGGAAGGAGCCCGGAGAAGTCGCCGGGGAACACGTTCGGGGGACCGAAGTTGCCCGAGGGAGAAGGTGCCCTGGAAAGCCCGGGAAAGAAGTTGCCCGGGGAAAGGGGTGAAGGACGCCCCCGGCGAACGGTTCTCCTCCCCGCGGTTTCGCCTTCGCGCGACTTTTCCGCCCCCGGACGCTGGCGGGCGACGAGTTCGACCGGAACGATCGGGACCGTCCGGGGTTGAAAAGATCGGGTCCGCCCGCTGCGTTCCCCTCCCCGCACCCGCCGAGGCGGGTAGACTACCCTCCCCCGCCCGCGGCGTTCCTCCGCCGCGGCCCCCTGACCCCATCGCCTGAGGCGCCCGACGTGACCCGCCGCCCAAAACGAACCCGGGGCTCCTTGAAGCAGGGTTCGCTGAACAAAGCGGTTCTGATCGGGCTGGGGGTCTGCGCGGCGCTGGCGGCGCTGGCCTACAGCGGGTTGTTCGCCGGCTTCGTGGGCGCCGAGGAGGATCTGACCCGCTACTCCCCGCAAACCGTGGTGCGGGGGCCGTTCCGCGTTACCGTCCGCGAGAAGGGAGAACTGGACGCGGTCAACAGCGTCGTGCTCTCCAACGAGACCGGCGAGAGCACCACGATCGTCTCCCTGCTGCCGGCCGGCACGATGGTGGAGGAGGGGGACCTCATCGTCCAGCTCGACGCCGTCCCCATTGAGGAGGAACTGCAGGAGGACCAGCTCAAGGTCACGCAGGCCCAGGCGGCGTTCGAGACGGCCACCCAGAACCTCGAAATCGTTCTGAAGCAGAACGAATCCGACATGGCCACCGCCCGGCTGGAGAAGACGCTGGCCGCGCTGGACCTGTCCAAGTACGAGGACGGCGAGTACGAGCAGGAACGCCAGAAGCTCGAGGGCGAACTGTCCGTCGCCCGGGAGACGCTCTCGCAGGCGGAGGAGGACTACGAGTTCAGCAAGCGGATGGCCAAGAAGGGCTACCAGGCCCTCAACGAGGTGGAGACGAAGCGGATCGCGGTCAACCAGGCCCAGATCGACGTGAACGCCGCCCGGGAGGGCCTTCGCGTGCTGGAACAGTACACCAAGCCCCGCACGCTGGCGGAGTTGCGGGAGACCAAGACCGAGACGGAGCGGAACCTGGAACGGGTCGCGGCCCAGACTAAGGCCGCCCTCGCCCAGGCCCAGGCCGAGTTGGAGGCGGCCCGGCTGACGCTCGAGGTGGAGCAGGCCAACTTCGCCAAGACGAAACGTCAGCTGGAGGCCGCCAGCATCTACGCCCCGCAGGCCGGGGAGGTGGTGTACGTCTCCCAGGAAAGCCGCCGCGGCGATGACCAGCCCGTCGAGAAGGGCGCCACCGTCTATCCCCGGCAGGACCTGATCAAGCTGCCGGACCTGTCGCGTATCAAGGTGGACGCCAAGATTCACGAGTCCCAAATCTCCCAGATCAGCACTGGCCTGCCGGCGGTCGCCCGGGTGGACGCCTACCCGGACCGGGAGTTCCGCGGCGTGGTGACGGCCGTCTCCAGCGTGCCGGTCGACGGCAGCTGGCTCCGCAGCGACCTGAAGGAATACGAGGCGACGATCGAACTGGACCCCCTCGGCCCCGGCGACCCCAAGCTCAAGCCGGGCCTGACCTGCGAATTGGAGATTCTCGTCGAAGCCCGCGACAACGTGCTGCACGCCCCGATGCAAAGCGTGGTCAGCGTCGGCGGCAAACGCTTCGCCTTCGCCCTGACCCCCCGCGGCCCGGAGCGCCGCGAGGTGACGATCGGCGTCGCGAACGACACCGACGTGGAGATCCTCAGCGGCCTGGAGGAGGGCGAGCAGGTCGTGATGAACCCCCGCACCCACTTCGCGGAGCAGTTGGACGACCTAGAGCAGCGGCTCGGCGCCAAGGTGACCGGACTGGCGCAGGAACGCGCGGCCGCCGCCGAGGCCGACACCGCCGCCGAGGCCCCCCCGATCGGCAACGCCGACGCCGGCGGCTCCGCCGACGATGCGGGCGCCGCCGACACGGAGAATTCGAGCGACGCCCCCGCGAACGACGCCCCCGCCGGGGACGCCGGAGCGGCCGACGCCCTTCGGACCGGCGACGACGGGGCCGCAACGCCGTGAGGTCGGAACTCGCCGCCGAGATCGTCGATCTGCACAAGCACTACTACCTCGGCGAAATCACCGTGCACGCCCTGCGGGGCGTTTCGCTGGAGATCCCCCGCGGGGACTTCCTGGCGATCATGGGCACCAGCGGCTCGGGCAAGAGCACGATGCTCAACCTGCTGGGCGCCCTCGACCGCCCCACCGGCGGGCAGTACTTCCTCGGCGGGGACGACGTCGCCCAGTTAGACGACGACGCCCTCTCGGAGGCCCGCAACCGGCTGATCGGGTTCATCTTTCAGAGCTACAACCTGATTCCCCAGTACAGCGTGCTGGAGAACATCGAGGTCCCGCTGCACTACCGCAGCGAGGCGTCCGGCGGCCGGGAGATCACCGCCGCGGACCACGTCCGCATCGAGGCCCTCGCCGACCGCGTGGGCCTCGGCGGGCGGCTGGACCACAAGCCGTTCCAGCTCTCCGGCGGTCAGCAACAGCGCGTCGCCATCGCCCGGGCGCTGGTCAACGACCCGGAGATCATCCTCGCCGACGAACCGACCGGGAACCTGGACAGCAAAACGGAGGAGGAGATCCTCGCGCTATTCGAGGAACTCAACGGCGAGGAGGGCCGCACGATCATCATGGTCACCCACGAACCGAACGTCGCGGAGCGGGCCAAACGGGCGATTTATATGAAGGACGGCCAGATCGCCGGTGAGGGCATCTTCCCGGGCTGAGCCTGTCTCCGCCGGCCCCAACGGCGCCGGCGCCGCCGTCCGGTCGGGGGCGATCGAGATGAAGAATTGGTGACGGCTCCGCGGTCGGTTGACCGCGTCGCCGGGCTCGGGGGAACCTCTTTCGTCCCTTCCCGGTTCCCGAAGCGCGTTATGTCCGGCACTCTCGACCGTCGTTCCTTCGTCAAATGGGTCGGCGCCGCGGGCGGTTCGGCGTTGTTGGTCCCCGGGTGGGGCCCGACGGCGGAGGGGGCCGTGCGGCGGCGGGCGACGTTCGCCGACGACCCGTTCACGCTGGGCGTGGCCTCCGGCGATCCGGCGGCGGACGGGTTCGTGCTCTGGACCCGCCTCGCCCCCGAGCCGCTGGAGGGCGGGGGGATGCCGCCGGAGTTGGTGGAGGTCCGCTGGGAGGTCGCCGAGGACGAATCCTTCGGCGCCCCGGTGCAAAAGGGCACGGCGATCGCCACGCCGCAGCTCGGGCACAGCGTGCACGTGGAAGTCGAAGGGCTGAAGCCGGATCGCTGGTACTTTTACCGCTTCACCGTCGGGGACGCCGTCAGCCCCGTCGGCCGGGCCCGCACCTTCCCGGAGGCGACCGCGCTGCCGGACCGGCTGAAGTTCGCCTTCGCCTCCTGCCAGCACTACGAGTACGGCTACTTCACCGCCTATCAACACATGTTGAAGGAGGATCTGGACGCCGTGGTGCACCTCGGCGACTACCTCTACGAATACGCCGCCGCGAACAACCGGGTGCGGGCCCACCGGGGGCGGGAGATCGAATCGCTGGAGGACTACCGCAACCGGCACGCCCTCTACAAAACCGACCCGGACCTCCAGGCGATGCACGCCGCCTGCCCCTGGCTGGTGACCTGGGACGACCACGAGTTCGACAACAACTACGCCGCCGGCATCTCCGAGGAGGACGGGATCGACCCGTACCGGTTCCTCACCCGGCGGGCGGCGTCCTATCAGGCGTATTACGAGCACATGCCGCTGCGGCGCTCCTCGGTGCCCCGCGGGCCGGACATGCAGCTGTATCGGAAGATCCCGTTCGGGCGGCTGGCGGAGTTCTTCGTGCTGGACACCCGCCAGTACCGCAGCGACCAGCCCGCCGGCGACGGGTTGAAGGCGCCCAACCCCGGCGCCTCCGACCCCGCCGGCACCCTGCTGGGCAAACAGCAGCACGGCTGGCTCGCCGAGGGGCTGCTGACCTCGACCGCAAATTGGAACGTCCTCGCCCAGCAGGTGATGATGGCCCCCGTCGACCGCCAGCCGGGCGAGGGGGAGCGGTATTCCATGGACCAGTGGCCCGGCTACGAGAGCGAACGGCAGGGGATCGCGGACTTCCTCCACGAACGCCAGATCCCCAACCCGGTGGTCCTCACCGGGGACATCCACAAGAACTACGCCAACGACCTGCCGCTGGACCGCCGCGACGGGAAATCGCCCGTCGTCGCCGCGGAGTTCGTCGGCACCTCGATCAGCTCCGGCGGGAACGGGGAAAACCTGCCCCGGGGTGGGGAGGAGCTGCTGGCCGAGAACCCGTTCGTGAAGTTCTACAACGGCGAACGCGGCTACGTTCGCTGCGAGGTGACCCCGGACCGCTGGACCACGGACTACCGCACGCTGGAGTACGTCACCCAGCCCGGCAGCCCCGTCGCAACGCGGGCCTCCTTCGTGGTCGAGAACGGCCGCCCCGGCCTGCAACCCGCCTGATCCTAATCCGCCTGACCGGCGCCGCGGGCGGTTCCCGGGCGTCGGCGGGCCGGACCGACGTTCGTCCGGGCGGGCGGGGGCGGTAAGATGGGGGCATGTCGCCCGCAGGTCTGATCCGCGCCGTCCAGTTCGCCTTCAAGAGTCTGTTGCTGCACAAGTTGCGCAGCGGGCTGACGATGCTCGGCATCGTGCTGGGGGTCTGCAGCGTGATCGCGATGCTGGCGATCGGGGAGGGGGCCAGCGCGCAGGCGCAGAAACAGGTGATCGCGCTGGGGGCGACCAACGTGATCGTCCGCACCGTCAAACCGCCCCCGCAGTCCCGGGACAGCGGCGGCGGCCGGGTGGCCGACTACGGACTGAAGCGGGTCGACTTCCGCCGGCTGGAGGCGCTGGACAACGTCATCCGGGCCGTGCCCATTCGCGAGGCCGCCCAGGAGTTCCGCCGCCTGCAAAAGAAGATGAACGGCCGGCTGGTCGGCGTGACCCCGGACTACGCCGCCCTGACCGGTTTGAATATCGCCCGCGGCCGGTTCATCGCCGACCGCGACCGGCTGGGCGCCGAAACGGTCTGCGTGCTCTCGGCCGGGGCCCGGCAGCAACTGTTCGGGCTGGACGACCCGCTGGGCGACCGCGTTCGCGTGGGGGAGGTGTTTTACAAGGTCGTCGGCATCGCCAGCCCCCGCGGCGCCACCGGGGCGATCGGCGGGAGCCTGTCGGGGCAGGAGTTCGACAAGGACATCTATATCCCCATCGAAACCTTCGAGACCCGCATCGGCGACCTCATCATCCAGCGGAACCAGGGCGGCAGCACCTACGAGCGGGTCGAACTGAACCAGATCACCCTGCAGGTGAACGGCGCCAAGAACGTCATGCCCACGGCCGACGTGGTGCGGGAAACGCTGGCCCTGTCGCACCCGCAGCGGGATTACGCCGTCGTCGTCCCGCAGGAACTCCTGGAGCAGGCCGAACAGATCAAAGACATATTCAATATCGTGCTCGGCAGCATCGCGGCGATCAGTCTGGTCGTCGGCGGGATCGGCATCATGAACATCATGCTGGCCACCGTGACGGAGCGGACCCGGGAGATCGGCATCCGCCGGGCGCTGGGGGCCCGACAGGGGGACATTCTGCAGCAGTTCCTCACGGAGACGATCGTGCTCAGCGGGGCCGGCGGGGTGGCGGGCATTTTGTTGGGCATGTCCACGCCGCTGGCCTTCCGCGGGGTGAAGTGGGCGGTGCAGACCTTCGTGCTGGAAAGCAGCCCCGGCGCCGACGAAGACGCCGGCGGCGGCCCGCTGGGCGGGATGCTGACGGACCTCGAGCCCCAACTGGCGCTGTGGAGTCTGCCGGTGTCGTTCGCGATCAGCGTGGGGATCGGGGTGATCTTCGGGATCCTCCCCGCCCGCAACGCCGCCCGGCTCGACCCGATCGAAGCGCTGCGGCACGAGTAGAGGCGGATGGGTCTTGGGGCGAGTCGTCTTTCCCCCCCCTCTCCCTTGAGGGAGAGGGGCCGGGGGTGAGGGTGGGGCACGGTTCGCCCGCATGCGCCCTCTACGGTGACTGACCGGTGGGAGAGCGAGGCGGACGGGGAACGGCGATCGGGCGTCGCCGCCCCCTCACCCCCAGCCCCTCTCCCAAAAGGGGGCGAGGGGAGAACGGAGCCCGCCCCCTCGAACCCGCGGGGGCCTCTCGGTAGGGTTCCGGCCCGCCGTTCGTCCCTCTCCGCCGACTCTCCCCGATGCCCGCCGTCCGCACGCGATTCGCCCCCAGCCCCACCGGCTACATGCACATCGGGGGCATGCGGACGGCCCTGTTCTGCTGGTTGCTGGCCGAACACGCCAAGCGCACCGGCGAGGGCGGCACGTTCGTGCTGCGGGTCGACGACACCGACCGGGCCCGCAACCTCGACGCCGCCCTCAATCCGATCCTCGACGCCTTCCGCTGGCTCGGCCTGGAGTGGGACGAAGGCCCCGAGGTCGGCGGGCCGCACGGACCCTACTTCCAATCGCAGCGGGGCGAGTTCTACGAGCTGGCCCTGAAAAAACTGCTGGATTCCGGCGCCGCCTACCGGGACTTCAGCTCCCCCGAGGAGGTCGCCGCCGACCGCGAGGCCGCCCAGGCCGAGGGCAAGCCGTACGTGACCAACCGGCGGTCGCTGGAACTGTCGGAGCAGGAGATCGAAGGACTGATCGAGGCCGGGCAGTCCCACGTGGTGCGGTTGAAGGTCCCGCGGGATCGCACGATCACGGTCACGGACGCCGTTCGCGGCGAGGTCAGTTGGGACGGCGCCCTGCTGCCGGACCCGGCGCTGGCCCGGGCGGACGGCAGCCCGCTGTACAACTTCGCCAGCGTCGTCGACGACGCCGCGATGAAGATCACCCATGTCGTCCGGGCGGAGGAGCACCTCTCCAACGTGCCGATCCAGGTGTTGCTGTTCGAGGCGCTGGGCGAACCGATCCCCACGTTCGGCCACATCCCCTTCGTCACCGCCCCGGGCACCAACCGCAAGCTGAGCAAGCGGGACGTTTCCAAGTACCGGGACAACAAGTCCTTCCGCAAGCTGTTCGACAGCGCCGCCGACCGGCTGCCGAAGCTCGGGCTGGAGCTGGGCGAGGACCTGAACCCGGTGATGGTGCGGTTCTACGAGGAGATGGGCTACCTGCCCGAAGCCCTCACCAACGCCCTGGCCCGGCTGGGCTGGAGCCTGGACGACCACACCGAGGTGATGAGCCGCGACACCGTCGCGGAAAACTTCACCCTGGACCGCGTTGTCAAGAACCCGGCGGGGCTGGACCCGGACAAGCTGTTCTCCTTCCAGGGCGAATGGATGAGCCGCCGGCCGCGGCAGGACAAGGTGCGCACCTGCACCGACATCCTGCACCGGGCCGGCTACGAGAAGGTGGACGTGGAGTACGTCGGCCGGGTGGTGGACGCCCTGGGCGACCGGCTGAAGCTCTACACGGACGTGCTGGACGTGGCCTACCTGTTCGAGCCGGACGTGACCTACGACGAAAAGGCCTTCAAAAAGCGGATTGGCAAGGAGGGCGTGCCGGAGTTGCTGCGGGACTTCAAGGCCGAACGCCTTGAACCGCTGACGGCGGAGAACTGGACGCCGGAGCGGTTGGAGGCCGAACTGCAAAGCTTCTCCGAGGCTCGCGGGCAGGGGGTGGGCACGCTGATCCACGCCTGCCGCATCGCGACCACCGGCCAGCCGGTCGGCCCGGGGGTGTACGACGTGCTGGCGCTGGTCGGCCGGGAGACCTGTTTGGAACGAATCGACGCGGCGCTGACCCGCGCAGCGGGCTGATTCCGCTCAGGCAGGGAGAGCGATACGTCCGCGCCCGAACCTGCGGCAGGGCGGCCGGGTCCATTCCCCACCCGGCGTCCGGGCGACTTCCCGCTGGGACGAATCGTTCCCCGCACCACAATCCGCCCGCGTTTCACACGTCCCCTTTGCCGCTCCCGGAGCTTCGCATGCCCCGCCATTACGCTCGATTGCACAACGCCCCGTCCGCCGTCCTGTTGGGCGCCGCGGTGGTGCTGGTCGGTTGCGAGGAGGGCGCTGAGGACGTCAGCGCCGTGGACGGCCAAATGGAAATCAACGAGACCGAACTCGACGAAACCGACACCAACGAGCTGCCCGTCGGCGTCGGCGAGGACGACGGCGGGATGGGCGAAAGTCGGTTGAACGACGGCACCCCGGAGGAGCCCGGCGTCAACGAGTACGACAACGCCCCGCTGGTCCCCGGCGAGGCCGGCGGCTGAGCCCGCCCCTGACCGCCGACGCACGCCGACCGGCGTCCGGGTCTCCCCCGGACGCCGGTCGCGTTTTGCCGGGGCGGGTTCTTGGCCCGCCCCGCCGGGCCGCTTCTTGTCCGGGCGGGGGTCGGCCTCTACCGTGACAGGGCTTCTCTCTCACCCGAACGGACGTCGCCGGTGTCTCGCATCGCTCCCTCCGCTGTGCTGTCCGGGGCCGCGTTCGTCGCGGCGGCGTGCCTGTTCGCCCCGGCGCCGGCCGTCGCGGCCGCCAACGCCCAGCAGCCGGACGCCGCCACCAAGGCGGTCGTGCGGCGGGGGCTGGACTACCTCGCCCGCACCCAGAGCCAGCAGGGTTACTGGGCGGCCGGCAACGGCGGCTACCGGGCCGCGATGACGGCGCTGGCCGGCACGGCGCTGCTCGCCGAGGGCTCCACGACCACCCGCGGCCGCTACGCCCCCAACGTCCGCCGGGCCGTCGACTACCTGCTCAGCGTCTCCCGCAGCAACGGGCTGATCGGCTCGGAGTCCGACAGCCACTACACCTACGGACACGGCTTCGGGATGCTGTTCCTCGCCCAGGTGTACGGCGAGGAGGAGGACCGCGAGCGGCGGGAGGAACTCAAGGGCGTGCTGAACCGGGCCGTGAAGTTCACCATCGCCGCCCAAACCAGCCGCGGCGGCTGGGGTTACGTCTCCGCCAAGGAAGGGAACGACTTCGACGAGGGCAGCACCTGCGTGACCCAGGTGCAGGGCCTGCGGGCCTGCCGCAACGCCGGCATCCCCGTGCCCAAGGACGTCATCGACCGGGCCAACAAGTACATCCGCGACTGCATGACCCCCGAGGGCGGCGTGCAGTACAGCATCAAGGGCGGCGGGGCCCGCCCGGCGATCAGCGGGGCGGCGATCGCCTGCCTGTTCAGCGCCGGCGAGCAGGACGATCCGATGGCCCAAAAGCTGATGGAGTACTGCGAGAAGAACATTTGGCCCGCCGACGGCGGCGCCAGCGCCGGTTACGGCGGCTACTGGCACTACAAGCACTTCTATTACGCCCAGGTGATGTACCGCGATCCGGAGCGCTGGCCGAAGTACCGCGACTTCATCGCCGGCCAGATCCGCCCCAAGCAGACCACCGGCGGCCCCAACGACGGCGCCTTCGTCGACGGCCGCATCGGCCCGGCGTACGTCACCGCGATGAACTGCACCATCCTGCAGCTCGACAACGGCTTCCTGCCGATCTACCAACGCTGAACGCCGCCCGGCCGGAGCCCGCGGAGCGGCCGCTCCGCAACTACGACCTCGTCGTCCCGCTGTACGACCTCGGCTGTCAGGTTTACAGCGGCGGGGCGATCGCGGCGTCCAAACGGGCCCACCTGCGGTTCCTCTCGCCGGGGGACCGGGCGCTGTACCTCGGCGTCGGGACCGGGGCCGAAGCCGCGGCGGCCTGTGCGCAAGGGGCGAAGGTCACGGCGATCGACCGGTCCCCGCGGATGCTCGCCCGGCTGCGGCGGCGGCTGGACCGGCGGGGGCTGGAGGCGGAGCTGATCCTCGGCGACGCCCTCGCCCACCGGCGGACCGGGCGGTACGACCTCGTCGCGGCCCACTACTTCCTCAACCTGTTCGAGCCCGAACCGATGCGGGCGGCGTTGCGGCACGCGGCGTCGCTGCTCCGGCCCGGCGGACGGCTGACGATCGCCGACCTCGCCCCGCCCCGCGGGGGCCGCTTGGAGCGGTTAGCGAACTTTGCCTACTCCAAAGCGGCGATGGCGGCGTTTCGCTCGTTGCGTCTGGTCCCGTGGCACCCGAACTATGACTACGCCGCCGAGTGCCGGGCCGTCGGGCTGCGGCCGGCGGGGGAGATCCCGTTCCGCTGGCTGGGCGTCGGCCCGGCTTTCTTCCAGACCGTCGTCGCCCGGACTCCGGGTCGAGAACCCCCTGAGCCGAGTTGAACGCCCTCCTCGCCGCCCCCGCCGTTCCCCGCGACCCGGCCGGGGCGGCCCGGGCGACGGCGTTGCGCCGCCACGGCGACTTCACGCTGGCGTATAACGCCGCGACGCACCCCGGGCTGGAGTACTTCACCGCCGGCGGCGACCCGAAGGACGGCTTTCTCGCCTACCGCACGGTCGGGGCGTACGCCTTTGCGCTGGGCGACCCGCTCGCCGCCCCGGAGCGGCTGCCGGCGCTGGTGCGGGCCTTCGTCGCGGCGAAGGGCAAGCCGGTGTTCGTGCAATGCACCGACCGCACCGCCCGGCCGCTGCACGAACTGGGGTACTACGTCACCGACATGGGCCCGGACCACCGGCTGGATCTGCCGGGCTATTCGCTCTCCGGCAAGCCGAAGGAGTGGCTGCGGTACGCGGCGAACTGGTGCGGCCGGCGGGATTACGCGGTCGCGGAGGAGTCCGAGGCGGACGAACTGACCCCCGCGGAGGTGCGGGAGGTGTCCGAGGCGTGGCGGGCGACGCGGCCGCTGGGCACGCACGAGGTGACGTTCCTCAACCGCCCGCTGGTCGACGTGCCGGAGCCGGGCGTCCGGCGGTTCGTCCTGCGAGACGCCGACGGGGTCGTGCAGAATTACGTCTTCTTCGACCCGCTGTACCGCGACGGGCGGACGATCGGCTACGTGACCTGCATCAAGCGGCGCCGGCCGGACGCCCCCTCGCTGGGCGAGGCGGCGATTATGAAGCACGCCATCGAGACCTTCAAAGAGGAGGGCCGCGAGGTTCTGCGGCTGGGGCTCTCCCCGCTGGCGGGCGACGAGTCCGGTCGGCGGGCGGCGAACCCCTACCGGGAGAACAAACTGCTGGCCTTCACGTTCGGCTTCGGCTTCGGCGCCGGCTGGATCAACAATAAAAAATACGCCCTGGCGAACCACGCCGAGTATAAACGCCGCTTCCGCGGGGCGGAGGATCGCACCTACTACGCCGCCCCCACGTTTCTGAACACCGGCGCCATCCTGGCGCTGACCCGGATGATGGGCCTCCGCCGCCCGCTGCTGAACGTCCGCGGGCGGGGGTGATCCGAGGCGGGTCGCGAGCGGAGCGTCGGATTTCTTACCAGCCCGATGCGCAAGCATCGGCCGTCGGCGCAGCCGACGGGTTGGGCGACGCGCGGCCGGACCTTGCGCTCCGGGCTGGTATGGATCGCTAGGCCGCCGGCGCGTCAGTCCTTCCGCATCTCTTCGGCGAAGCGGGCCACCGCGGCCTGAATCGCCCGGATGGACCGCAGCAGCACGGATTTAAAGTTCTCCGGCGGGTCGTGGAACGCCTCCACGGTGCACCACATGTTGTCCTTCACGCGGAAGACCTTCGCCGCCTTCACCGCCCGCGTGACGTCGTGAGCCACCCGCACCGCCTGGGCCTTTTCGGGCAGGTCGTCCAGGCTCCAGAAATTCGCGAAGATCAGCCGGAAAAACTCCTCGTCCTCCTCCACCGTGATGATGTAGGTGCCGCCCTCGTGGCGGAAGAAGACGTCGCCGTCGTCGTCGATCTCCGCCCGGTAGCCCTCCTCCTCCAGGAAATCGACGTACATCTCGGCGCGCTGGCTGGCGTCCATCGCGGGGATTCCTCGAGCGGGTCGGCGGGCGGGGGAGTGGGGAGGGGCAGGTCGGCGCAGGGCGGAACGCCGCCAGATTACGACCGGGCGAGGGCGGCGGCGACCCGCTCGGTTTCGATCACCGCCCGCGGGGGGACGGCGTGCGGCGGGGCGGCGTCCGCCGGGGGGGCGCGGAACCAGGCGACGACCTCCTTCGTCGATTCCAGCAACTGACGGCTGCCCGGCGGGAAGCGTTCCGGGGCCGGGCCGAACCCGGGGGCGCCCTTCGGGCCGGCGTCCTCCGCCCCCCGCAGGCCGACGACGGCGCTGCGGGGCATCAGGCAGAGGCTCGCCTCCGCCGCCTTGAACAGCCCGAACTTGCGGGGCCGCAGTTTGTCGCGGACCAGCAACACGTCGTCGCAGGGCGGCAGCACGATCGGGGCGGCGTCCACCCAGGCGCACCAGGTGCGGGCCGAGGCCGGCTCGCCGGGATCCCCCTTGCGGGGGTTCGGCAGCGCCGCGGTGCGGGCCAGCCGCAACTGCATCCGGGGCACGCCCGGGCCGTCGGCCGGCATGCGGTCCCGCCAATCGGCCCGGTGCAGGTTCCAGTCGTGAGCGGCGTCCAGTGCCGCGGCGGGCAGGGCGGGGGGCGCCTGCCCGCGGCCGGCGGCGTGGCGGGCGGCCATCTCCCCGATCCGCTCCCAGCCGTCGAGGAACGTCGCCGCGTCGAACGGCCCGGTTTCGCCGGTCTGCGGGTCCTCGGCGACCAGGTCGAATCGTTCGCACAGGGCGCTCAGCTCCTCCGCGGCGGTGCGGGCGAAGAAGCGGGGCACCAGCAGATCGACCGCGAAGGCCGCGACCGTAGGGTCCTCCGGGTGCGCGCCCCCGCCGGCCGGGGCGAGGTCGAGGGTGAACGTCACGCCGGTGTCGCCGTGCCCGTACCGCACGCCGGTCGGCGAACCGACGCCGGCCGACGGGCCGAACAGGTAGTGCGGCCGGTCGGCGAGGTACGACCGCAGCGTCTCGACGCGGGGCGGCTCCCGATCGGGAGCGTCGCCGGGCTTGAGGAACAGGTCGTAGCTCATGGGGGCATTCTTCACGCCGCGGCGACGGAATACACCCCTTCGGGGACGAGGTTCGCCGCTCTCTTCAGGAGAGGGGCGAACGGGCGCCGCTCACCGCTGCACCGAGACGAACGCCCCGCGCTTGTTGCCGACGACCACGTCCGGCTTGCCGTCGCCGGTCACGTCGGCGACGTGCACCTGCGTGCCGACGCCGCTGTCGTCGTCGATCTGGTGCGGGACGAACTTCGCCGTCCCGTTCTCCCGCGTCAGTTCGAACCAGTACAGGACCGGAGCGCCGCCGGGGTCGGCGTCGCCGTTGGGGCCGTGGGCCCAGAAGCGCTTGCCGGTCACGACGTCCGTCAGGCCGTCGCCGTTGACGTCCGCGGCGGCCACCGCGTGCGGCTGGGTGAACAGCACGGGCTCTCCGTCGGCGTTCGCGGCGGGGTTGGAGTTCTGATCGCCCATGATTTCGTGCTTCGTCCAGCCGACGGTCCCGTCGTCGGTCCGGGTTTGTTCGAACCAGTCCAGGCCGTAGCCGTGGGCGTCGCGGCTGGCGACCACGTCGTTGTCGCCGTCGCCGTCCACGTCGAACGCGTACAGCTGCGCCCCGCGGGCGGCGAACTGCTGCGGATGCTCTTCCCACAGCGGGTCCTCAGAGACGTCCTCCGGTTGGCGGAACCAGCCGTCCTTGGTCAGCAGATCGAGGCGGCCGTCGCCGTCCACGTCGCCGGTTCCCAGGCCGTGCGTGTACTTGCCGAGGTTCTCCTGCGGCCGGCTGACCGGGTGGAAGGTCCACGGCCGCCGCGGGTCCTCCGGTGCGGTGAAGTAGCCGTAGGAGCCGTTGAGCTGGCCGATCAACTCCGGCGTCTCGTCCCCGACCAGATCGGCGAAGCCGGGCGATTCGTTGTCCACGACCGGGGCGAGCAGGTGGGTCTTCCACTGGCCGTCGGTGCGGTGGTCGCGGTCGGCGGCGGAGGGGCCGGGGTTCTCGTGCCACAGCGTCGCCTTGCCGGGCCAGCCGATCGAGATCACGTCCGGATACCCGTCGCCGGTCAGGTCGTGGGTGAAGGTGAGGAACTCGTCGCTGTAGCCCAGCGGGCTGACCGGCGGCCCGGCGTGGATCTGCCGGCGCTTCACCCAGTCCGGGCCGAAGTACACGATCGGGCCGACGACCAGGTCCGTGTGGCCGTCCTGGTTGAAGTCCGCGGAGCTGCCGCCCTCCGCGTAGAAGGTGTCCGTCAGGTGGAGCGTCTCCCAGCCGTCGGCCGGGGCGGCGGACTCGGCGGGGGCGTCGGCGGCCGGCTCGTCCCCCAGCGGGGCGGCCAACAGCAGAACGGCGAGCGGCGTGACGAGCGGGGCGGGCACGGGGCGAACTCCGGGCGAGGCGAACGACGGAGGGGGGCGTCCGGCGGGACCGGACCGAGGGCAGTCGCTCCCGAGCCTAACCGTCCCCGCGGGGCATTTCTCCGCCGACCGGCACGCCGCCTGCATGGGGGCCGACTGCCGGAGCGTTCGGCGGCGGGTCGTCTCAGGAACCCGCCGTTTCGTTTCCGGTCCGGCGGCGAGCGTTGTAAGAACGACCCTCGCCACGCCCGGCCCCTGTCGATTCGACAACCCGCACGGGTCGACATCCCGCATCTCATCCCCCCGGCACGGACGCCGCTCACGATGACCACCTCCGCCCCGACCCACGGGTCCCCCGCCAACGGTTCCGCCGCTCACGGGGCCGCCGCCCACGGCGCCAACGGCTCCGCGAACGGGACCCAGCACGGCGCCCCGTCGCACCACGGCGCTCCGTCGTCGGACGGAGCCGCGAACGGCGCCGGCGCCGAGTCCCACGGGGAGTTCGGCGAGGGCCTCGACCCGCTGACCGGTAGCATCGCCGACGCCGTCGACCTCTGGCCCCACGGCGGCGGCTACGGCTCGTCCGCCCCGCGGTACGGCTCCGAGCACGCTCCGAACCAGCCCTTCGCCGGCCGCCCCGCCGGCCCGGCCCGCCCGGCGTCCGCCGCCTCCGTCTTCACCTCCCGCCCGCTGAGTTCCGAGGACCGGCGCGCCCAGGACCGCCGCGCCGAGCAGGCCGAACAGGCCCGCGACCGGACCGGCGGCGCCGCGGACACCTGGGACATCCGCGAGGCCTTCCTGAACCTCGCCGCCGGCCGTCTGACCGACACCGCCCGCAACGACGCCGCCCGGGCCCACGCCTTCCTCACCCAGTTCGGCTTTGAGGCGGAAGACATCGCCCGGCTGAACTTCGGCCTCTACCCGGACCCGGCCGAGGTGGAGGAGTACCTCAAACGCTGCGGCTTCGCCGAACAGGCCGTGCGGAACAGCGGGCTGACCCGCGACCGCCGGGGCGACCGCCGCACCGACTGGGCCGGCTGCCTGGTCCTGCCGATCGACGACGAGACCGGCCGCTGCGTGGACCTCGCCGTGATCGACCCCGCCCCCGGCCCGCACCGGGTGATGCAGGTCGGCCTGGTCCGCGGCGCCGAGGAGAGCGGCGTGGTCGCCTACGGCCTGCGGAGCGCCCTGCAGGACTCGCGCGGCGACCGCAAGGGCACGCTGACCCTCACCGAAGATTTGCTGGAAGCCTGCCTGCTGAACGCCCGCGGGTTCGGCCCGGTCGCGGCGATCGGCGGGGAGGGCGGCACGTTCGTCGCCCGCCGCTGGGAGGAGCTGGCCCGGCTGGGCATCGGCTCCGTTACGCTGGCCTTCCGCGAGGACGAGGGCCGCCACGACGCCGTCCGCGACTGCCTCGTCCACGCCCTGCGGGCCCGCACCGCCCCGGAGGTGTACGTGCTCGAACCAACCGGCCCCGCCGACTGCGAGACCCTCGCCGAGACCGTCCGCGTGCACGGCGTCGGCGCCGCCGAGCGGCGGCTGGCCCACCGCACCCTCGCCTTCCACGGCAAGGACTTCGGCGCCGCCCCCCGGCAGGGCGGCCTGCCCGACTGGGCGAAGCGCGAACCGGCCCCGGCCCCCAAGCCCGCCCCGGCCCCGCAGCCGCGGTTCAACCGGACCCCGCAGCCGCCCCAGCGCGACGCGCTGGGCGACTTCCGCGAGCGGGTCCGGGCGGAGCTGGCCCGCCTGCCGCACGGCCCGGAGCGCCGGGCCGCCGCGGAGCTGTTCGCCGAGGTCGACGCCGCCCTCGCCGCCCGCAACTTCGACCGGGCCCGCGACCTGCTCTCCCGGGCGTTCTCCTTCACCCGGCCGGACCGCGGCGAGACCGGCCGGTCCCGCTACAGTGCCTACGGCGAAGCCGGAACCTGGGGCGAGGGGGCTCACGAGAGCCGCGAGCCGTTGAACGACGAGTCCGGCCGCAGCTGGTTCTCCGCCCCCGGCCGCACCGACGGTCACGCCCGCGCCTGGGCGTTTGACGGATACCGTGGGGAAGAGCGGGATGCGACCTCCTGCAACCTCTCCACGGTCCTCGACGACCTGTGCAACGCCGGCCGCGGGCCGGTGATCTGCGACCGGCTGCACGGCGAGACCGCCGCGGCCATTCGTCCGGGGACCCTCACCGCCCTGACCGCCGCCGACCCGGCCGCCAGCCTGGCGATGGTCTGCGACCGGGTGGCCGACGCCCTGGAGCGCTGCGACCACGCCCCGCTGACGGTCGTGCTGCGGGACGCCACCCCCGGCGCCTTCGCGGCGATGCTGATCGCCCACCTGACGGCCCGCCTGAACGGCGGGCACGGCCTGACCGCCGGCGAGGTGGACGCCCGCTTGGCCGGCCGCGACGCCGACCACCACTACACCGCCAAGCCCTGGCTGGCCGACGAGGCCGCCGACCGGCTCCGCACCCACGGCGACCGCCTGCGGGTGGTCGACGCCCGCGGGGCGGCCTTCGGCGAGGTCCTTCACACCCTGACCCGCACCGGCGCCCTGCACGCCCGCGGGGCCCAGGCGGAAGGGCAGAACCGCCACGCCGGCGGCGTGCTGTGCGACGCGGCGACCGCCGACGAACTGTCCCGCCTGGCGGAGTTCGCCGCCGAGACCGGTTGCTGGGCCCTCGCCGCCACGGCCCCCGCCACCCCGGTGCAGCACACCGAGCCCGTCTGGTACGCCGCCGACGCCCGCGGCGCCTGGCAGCCGGAGCGCCCGACCCGCAACCGCTCCGTGGAGCGGGAGGCCCGCGAAAGCGCCCGCCTGCGGCAGTTCCGCGACCTCGTCGGCGAATGGATCGCCCGCGCCGCGGCGTAATCCGCGAACGTTCTGACTCCCCGCCCAAGCCGGACCCACGGGTCCGGCTTGGGTTTTTTCCTGCGCGTCGCCGCCCCGGACCGGGAGCGGCGGCGACGGGGGCGCGGGGAACGACATCGGGGGACTCCGAAACGGGGGCGGGGTGAGGCGCCGGACACCACGCGCCTCCACCCGACGGGACTACGGGACGCCTTGCGCCCCTCGATCGCCGTAACCCCGGACTGCCCAACGGCATCCCGCTCCCGCAGCGTGACGAACCGCCCGACGCCCGCCCTAGCTGCCGTCTGCCACTGGCGTCTCGCCAGTGAGTGCGACGTGGCCTCTGGTTCGACGAGCGGATTGAATTGGCCACGTCGCCCGGCGCTGGCAAGATGACGGTGCCGCCCCGCCGCCCGCTCGCCCGATTCCGCGGCCGCAGGTAACGAACTCCGCCCATGATCGGCCAGAAACTTTCGAAGTCCTTCAGCGCCGGGTTCGGCGTGTCGACGGGGGAACTGTTCTGGTATCTCGTCCTCGCCTCGTCGGTCTGGGCGGTTCTCTATCTGGTTCTGAAATCCCGGCTGCGGCACCGGCGGGTCGCGCCCCACGAGCCGAACTCCGGGCAGATCGCCCGGGAGGTGACGTACTCCTTACGGAGCATCGGGGTCTTTGGGCTCGTGACCACGCTGGTGGTCTTCGCGGAACTCTCCGGCGGCACGATGCTGTATTACAAGGTCGGCGATTACGGGTGGTGGTGGCTGGTCGCCAGCTTCTTCGTGATGGTGTTCCTGCACGACGCCTACTTTTATTGGACCCATCGCCTCATGCACCTCGGCCGGTTCTATCGCCGGTTCCATCACGCCCACCACCTGTCGACCAGCCCGACTCCGTGGGCGGCCTACGCGTTCAGTCCCTGGGAGGCGCTCGTCCAGGCCGGGATCGGGCCGCTGATCGTCTTCACGATCCCGTCCCACCCGTCCGTCTTCGCCGCGTTCATGCTGTGGCAGATCGCGTTCAACGTCTACGGCCATTGCGGTTACGAACTGTTCCCCCGCTGGTTTATGCGGTCTCCGCTGGGACTGTTCTTGAACACCTCGACGCACCACTCCCAGCACCACGAAAAATTCCGCTCCAACTACGGTCTCTATTTTAATTTCTGGGACCGACTGATGGGGACGAACCACCCGGCGTACGAAGCGAAGTTCGAGAGCGTCGGCGCCCGCAATTCATAAGGCCGCGGACGGGCGGCGCCGCCCCGGTTGAGGATCGCGCGCCCTCCGCCCAGCATGGCCCGTCCGGCTCCGCTCGCACTCCGCCCGCCGATGAACGCTCTCGCCCCGCTGCTTCTGCTCGGTCTGGTCGTTCCGGCCGCCGATCCGCTTTCTGATCCGGCCGACTGGCCCGCCGTGGGCGGGGATCGCGGGGGGACGCGGTTTTCGGAACTGGATCAGATCGACCGCTCCAACGTCGGGCGGTTGGAGCCGGCGTGGACCTGGCGCACCGGCGATCTGGCCGACCGGCCCGGGAAGACGATCGAGTGCACGCCGGTGGTGGTGGACGGCGTGATGTACGTCACCACGAATTATTTGCGGGTCGCGGCGCTGGACGCGGCGACGGGGGAGGAACGCTGGAGCTTCGACCCGCTCCGCGAGCGTCCGTATCCCTTTCAACCCACCTCCGGCGGGGTGAACCGCGGCGTGGCCTGGTGGTCCGACGGCGAACCGGACGGCGAACGCCGCATCCTGCACGGGACCTCCGACGGCCGGCTGTTCTCGTTGGACGCCCGCACCGGGAAGCTCCACCCGGAGTTCGGCGAGGGCGGCGTCCGCGACCTCCGCACCGAACTGCCGCCGACGGCCCAGCGGCTGCCGTACGGGCCGACCTCGGCGCCGGCGATTTATGAAGACGTGGTGATCCTGGGCGTTTCCAACGGCGAGGGGCCGGGCGTGGCGGCGCCGGGCGACGTGCGGGCCTTCGACGTCCGCACCGGGGCCCAACTCTGGGCCTTCCGCACCGTGCCGGCGCCGGGCGAGTTCGGCCACGACACCTGGGCCGGCGACTCCTGGCGGAACCGCGGCGGGGCGAACGCCTGGGGCGGGGTCAACGTGGACGTGGAACGCGGCTTGGTCTTCTGCGGCACCGGGTCGGCGGCGTTCGACTTCTACGGCGGCGATCGGCACGGGGAGAACCTGTTCGCCAACTGCGTGCTGGCCCTCGACGCCCGCACCGGGGAGCGGAAATGGCATTTTCAAACGCTGCACCACGACCTCTGGGACCACGACCTGCCCACCCCGCCGGTGCTGGCGACGGTCGAACGCGACGGCCAACCCGTCGACGCCGCCGCCCAGGTGACGAAGACCGGCCTCCTGTTCCTGTTCAACCGGGAGACCGGCGAGCCGCTGTTCGAGATTGAAGAGCGCCCCGTCCCGCCCTCCGACGTGCCGGGGGAGGCGGCGTGGCCGACGCAGCCGACGCCCGTCAAACCCCCGCCGTTCGCCGCCCGACATCTGGACGAGTCGAACCTGACCAACATCGGCGAGGCAAATCGCCAATCGGCGCTCGAACAGCTCAAGAAATTTCGTCACGGCCCCGGCAACGCCCCGCCGAGTTTGCAGGGCACGATCGTGACCCCCGGCACCCACGGCGGAGCGAACTGGTCCGGGGCCGCGTTCGATCCGACGCGGAACTATTTGATCGTCAATTCGACGAACGTGCCGAATATTATGCAGTTGGTTCCGGCCTCCAAGAACAACCGTTACCGCTACGGGCACGCCGGCTACGACCAGTTCTGCGACCACGAGGGCTATCCCGCGATCGAACCGCCGTGGGGGTTGTTGACGGCGATCGACCTCAACACCGGCGAGTTCGCCTGGCAGGTCCCGCTGGGGGAGTACCCGGAACTGACCGCCCGCGGCGTGCCGCAGACCGGCACGGAGAACTTCGGCGGCCCGATCGTGACCGCCGGCGGGCTGATCTTTATTGCGGGGACGAAAGACGAACGCCTCCGCGCCTTCGACGCCGACACCGGCGAGGAGCTCTGGAGTGCCCAGCTCCCGGCCGGCGGCTACGCGACCCCGTGCACCTACGCGGTGAACGGCCGGCAGTACGTCGCCGTCGCCGCCGGCGGGTCCGGCAAACTTGGCACCGCCCCCGGCGACGCCTTCGTCGCCTTCGCACTGCCGGAAGACTGAGTTGCCTTCCGAACGCTCCGAGCGTCCGGGACGCCCGATCGATCGGGCCGCGGACCGGTGGCGGGCGTGGTCCCCCCCGCCGCCACGCCGGCCGGGTCGGGGGTCACTTCGCCCCGCGTTTCGCCGGCGATTTGAGCGGCGGGACCGGGGGGACGGCGGGGCGGGGGCCGGTCAGGTCGAAGAACCGCATGTTCGCGCCGACGCGGTCGTGGTCGCCGAGGTCGGCCCGCATCGCCTCGGCCAAGGTTAAGAGTCGCGTCACCGCCTCCGGGTGGGCGGCGGAGACGTCGGTCGTTTCGCCGGGGTCGGTTTCGAGGTCCACGAGGAACGGCGTTTCGAAGCCGACCCGGTCCGCCGGGGCGATGTGCCGGTTGACCGCGAACGGGCCGACGGCGGGCGGTTCCTGCTCCCGCGGGAGGTGGAGCTTCCACCGCCCCTGACGGACCGCCTGGAGGTGCATGCGGAGGTAATAATAATACGCCTTGTCCGGGTCGGCCCGGTCGAACTCGCCGTGGAACAGGTGGCGGACGTCCTCCCCGTCGATCACGCGGTCGTCCGGCGGTTCGGCGCCGGCCAGGGCCGCGAAGGTGGGCAGGACGTCCAACGTGCTGGCGATCGACTCGCACGTCGTCCCGGCCGGCACGCGGCCGGGGCCCCACAGGATCGCCGGGACGCGGACGCCGCCCTCGAACGTGGACACCTTCCCGCTCCGCAACGGACCGGCGGACCCGCCGTGGTCCCGCGGCAGCCGCCCGTCGGCGAAGTTCTTGTTTTTGTTCAGCCAGGGGCCGTTGTCGCTGGTGAACAGCACGTAGGTGTTCTCCGCAAGCCCCTGTTCGGTCAGGTAATCGAGCAGCCGGCCGACGTGGAAATCGAGTTCTTCGATCACGTCCCCGTACAGCCCGCGGGGGCTCTTCCCTTTGAACTGGGGCGACGCCGCCAGGCGGGTGTGCGGCATCGTGTGCGGAATATAAACGAAGAACGGCTCCTCTTTGTGGCGGTCGATAAAGTCGATCGCCTCGTCCGTGTACCGTTGGGTCAGCGTCGCCATTTCGGCGTGGCGTTCGAGCAGCTCCTCGCCGCGGTACAGGTTCACGAACCGGTCGTTGCTGGTCGGAGTGCCGAAAAATTCGTCGAAGCCCTGACGGGTGGGGAACAGGTCGATGTGGAAGTCCGTCTGCGAGTGCGTCGCCAGATCCCATTTTCCGAAGCACCCGGTCGCGTAGCCCCGGGTCTTCAGGACCTCCGCGACGGTGATTTCGTCCTCGTGCAGGACGGGGTGAATCTGTTTGACCATGCCGCGCTCGGCGACGCGCATCGGGTAGCAGCCGGTCATCAGCGCCGCCCGGGAGGGGCCGCAGATCGGCTGGGCGTAGAAGTCCGTGAACGTCATCCCCTCCGCCGCCATCGCGTCCAGCCGCGGCGTGCGGATGTTCGGCGAGCCGAAGCTGCCGAGGTCTTCATATCCCTGATCGTCGGTGAACACGACCACGAAGTTCGGCGGCGGCGTCGCGGCGCGGCCGGCGCCGGCGAGAATCGCGACGAGTAACGGCGTCGCGAGGATCAGTCGCGTCGGGATCACGAACGACGGGCGGTGCAAAGCGAAGCGGCGGGCGAGACGAACGGGGCGGGAGCGGACGTCCGGGGCGGGAACGGACGTCGCTTCACCATACTCCCACGCATCGGCGCCCACACATGGGCGCCCCCGGCGGCCGGTCGCATTGGTACAATGACGTCCCCGTCCCGAACGCCGGTCCCGCCGTGATCGCTCCGCTCGCCGCCTGCTTGCTGGTTCTGAGCCCCGCCGCGGGGGGCGAAGCGGAACCGGGCGCCGCCGCGGCGATCGCGGCGACCGTCGATCGGCATCTGGAACAGGCGTGGGCCGCGGAGGGCGTCGCGCCGGCCGAACCGGCGACGGACGCCGCGTGGTTCCGGCGGGTGCATCTGGACCTCACCGGCCGCATCCCGACCGCCTCCGCGGTGCGGGACTTTCTGCGGGCTCATCCCGACGGGGCCGACGCCGCTGCGAAGCGGGCGGTGGTCGAGGGCCTGCTGAACGGGCCCGGGTACGTCACGCACTTCACCGCCGTCTGGCGGGACGCGCTGGTGCCGGAACTCACTCGGGACCAGCAGGCCGCCTTCCAGCGGCCCGGGTTCGAAGCCTGGCTGCGGAACGCCCTGTTGGAAAATCGCCCCTACGACGAGTTCGCCCGGGAACTGCTCACCGCCGAACTGGCCGCCGCGGACGAGATGGCCGTCTTTCCCGGACAGGTCGACCGTTCCGCCGGGCCGCAGGCCTTCTATACGGCCCGGGAGACGAAGCCGGAGGAACTCGCCGCGGCGACGACCCGGGCGTTCCTCGGCACTCGGCTGGAGTGCGCGGAGTGCCACGATCACCCCTTCGATCACTGGAAGCAGGAGGAGTTCTGGCGGTTCGCGGCCTTCTTCGGCGGATTGGAACGGGCGACCGACCGCGGCGGCCGGCTGGGCGAGTTGCGGGAGCGCACCGACGCCACCGTGCTGCAGATCCCGCCGGAGGTGACCCTCAAAAGCGGCGTGACGGAGGTGCCGGCGACCTACCTCGACGGCTCCGCCCCGGTGCTCATCCCCGGCCAGAGCCCGCGGAGCGCCCTCGCCGACCGACTGGTTTCGCCGGAGAACGACCTGTTCGCCCAGGTTGCGGTGAACCGGCTGTGGGGCCTGCTGTTCGGCCGCGGGATCGTCGACCCGGTGGACGACTTCGGCGAACTGAACCCGCCCTCGCACCCGGAGTTGCTCGAGGAGCTCGCCGAGCAGTTCGTCGCCAGCGGCTACGACCTCAAGACGCTGCTCGCCGGGCTGACGCTCAGCGACGCCTACGGGCTGTCTTCAAAGCATGAAAGCGACCCGCCGGGCGATCTGTTCGCCCGCTACCCGGTCAAACCGCTGTCCGCGGCGGCGCTTTACGACAGCCTGGAACGGGCGACGGGGCGGTTCACGCCGTTCGACCCGGCCGACGGGGGCAACCCGTTCGTGAGGCAGGAGGACGCCCGGGCCGAGTTTCTCAACACCTTCCGGGACGACGCGGAGCGGGCCGCCGACCGCCGCACCAGCATTCTGCAGGCCCTCAGCCTGATGAACGGCGGGCTGATCGCCGAGAGCGTGGACCTCCGCAGCAGCCGCACCTTCGCCGCGGCCCTGTCCGCCCCCTACCTCGACCGCGACGGCCGGCTGGACGCGTTGTTTCTGGCAACCCTCTCCCGCCTGCCGACCGCCGCGGAGCGGGAGGACTTGAACGCCTACGTCCACGCCGCCGACGACGAGGCCGAGGCGCTGGCGGACGTGTTTTGGACGCTGCTGAACAGTTCCGAGTTTTCCACCAACCACTGACCGTAGGGTCCGCTGAGCGGACCGTTTCCCAATCGTCCCCGCCAACAGAACGCGGTCCGCACAGCGGACCCTACGAACCGCCATGTCCGCCCTCTCCCGCCGTCAGGCCCTGCAAGCCTTCGCCGCGAGCGCGGCGGGGGCGTCGATGTCCGGCTGGCTGCCGGCGCTCGCCGCGGCGGCCGGCGGAGCCAAGCCGCCGCGGTCGGTCGTGCTGCTCTGGATGACCGGCGGGCCGAGCCAGCTCGATACCTTCGACCCTAAGCCGAACCACGAGAACGGCGGGGAGTTCCAGGCGATCGACACCGCGGTCCCCGGGGTGCAGATCGCCGAACACCTGCCCGGCATCGCCCAACGCCTCGACCGCTGCGCGGTGCTGCGGACTCTCTCCACCCCGGAGGGCGACCACGGCCGGGCGACCTATCTGGCCCGCACCGGCTACCGGCCGGGCGGGGCGATCGATTACCCCACGTTGGGGGCGGCGCTTTCGAAGGAACTGCAGACCCAGCCGGAGCGGCCGGAGAACGATCTGCCGGGGTATATCTCCGTCGCTCCGTTCCGGCTGGCGAACCCGGCGGCCTTTGGCAGCGGGTTCCTCGGCCCGGAGTTCGCCCCGCTGGTGGTCGGCGAGGGCGCCGGCGGTTCCAACGGCGGCGGGACGGAACTGACGGTCCGCAATCTCGCCCCGCCCCGCGGCGCCGGCGGGGAACGGATGCAGAAGCGGCTCGAACTGCTCTCCAATTTCGAATCCTCCTTCGCCCGGAACCGCCCGGACGCGGCCCTCGTCGGCCGCCGGACCGCCTACGAAAAGGCCGTCCGCATGATGAGCGGCGCCGCCGCGGGGGCGTTCGATCTGGACGAAGAACCCGCGGCGCTGCGGGACAAGTACGGCCGCAGCCCGTTCGGGCAGGGCTGTTTGCTGGCCCGCCGGCTGGTGGAGCGGGGCGTGCCGTTCGTGGAGGTCAGCATAAACGGCGTGGCCGGCGGCGAGGTGCTTCCTTGGGACACTCACGCCGATAACTTCGCCGCCGTCCAACGCCTCTGCGAGGTGCTGGACCCGGCGTGGAGCACGTTGCTGGACGACCTGAAGGACCGCGGGCTCGGCGACACGCTGGTCGTCTGGATGGGCGAGTTCGGCCGCACCCCGACGATCAACCCGCAGGGCGGCCGCGACCACTTCCCGACTGCCTGGAACGCCGTGATGTGCGGCGACGGCATCGTCGGCGGCTCCGTCGTGGGGGCCACGGACGAGGCGGGGATGGAGGTGACGGACCGGCCGATCAGCGCCGCGGACTTCGCCTCGACCCTCTGCCGGGCCGCGGGCGTGGACCCGTGGCGGGACAACCTCTCGAACGTCGGCCGTCCGATCCGCCTCGCCGACCCGGAGGCGAACCCGGTGGAGGAGATTCTGGCGTGAGGCCTCCCCGTGAGCCCGAAGCGCAAGCGAGGTTCGGAGCCGTCCGCGCCTCGCTTGCGCTTCGGGCTCACGAAGAACGGTCGCTCCTAACTCAACCGCTCCCCCGTGCCCGGCCGGCGGGCGACGGCGAGGTTGGCGAACAGCAGCCCGGTCACGATCGCCGCGGCGATGAGCAGCGTGTTGAAGACCGATTGGAACGACCGCAGCTCGTCGTGGTCGAGCAATTGGGTGATGCTTCGAAAACCGACGCTGCCCGGCACCAGCAATAAAAGACCCGGCAGCAGGGTGACCAGCGCCGGCTGTTGGCGCCAGCGGCCGATCGCGTTGCTGAAGGCTCCCACGCCGAACGCCGCGACGGACGGCCCGGCCAGCGGGCCGAGCAGCGCCACGCCCAGCCGGGCGCCGAAGAAGGCCACGAACGCCGCCACGCAGATCCACACGAAGTCCCGCGCCAACGCCTGAAACAGCACGGTGAACGCCAGCGAGGCGACGACCAGACTTCCGGCCACGACCGCGTCGCCCAGCCCCTTCTCCGGGCCCGGCGGCGGCAGATCGGCGGCGAGGGCCACGAGGCTGCGACCCAACTCGACCCCGAACCCGATCATCATGAGTTGGGCCACCGCCCCGGCGAACCGGGCGGAGCCGGACACAAGATTCTGGGCGGCCAATTCGTTCATCGCAATCGTCAGCGTGAGTCCCGGGATAAACAGGATCAAAGCGCTGACGGTCACGACCGCGGCGGCGAGGTCCGGCCACAGCGCGCCGGTCCCGATGGCGGCGGCGGAGACCAGCACGCTGCTGCCGGGCAACAGGAGGCTTTGCAGCCGGGGCCGGCTCGCGGACAGCCAGGCCAGCAGGCCGACCAGCAGGGCGAGCGTCCCGGCGAGGGCCGCCTCGACCCAGCCGCCGCCGAAGAATGGGGCCGCGGTGGCGCCGACCAGCCCGGTCGCCGGCGCCGTCCACGCCGGGCCGAATCGCGGCGGCCGGTCCTCGATCGCCCGCACGCCGGCCCGGCCCGCGGCGGCGTCGGTCGTCCCGGCGGCGACCGCCGCCTGCAACTCGTAGAGATCGCGCAGCTTGGCAAGGTTCACCTCCCCCGGCAGCACGCGGATCATCGTGGTGCGGTGCTCCCGCGACTCGCCGAACGCGATCTGGACGGCCGTGGGCGCCGCGAAGTACTGGGCGGCGACGCCGAGGGCGGCCCCCGTCTCGACCATGAGTTCTTCCAGCTCGTGGGCCGGCACGCCGTAGCGGTGCAGGGCGCTCGCCAGTTCGATAATCAGTTCCGCCGTGTCGGGCGGTTCGGGCTCCGTCGTCATCGGCGGCTCCCGTCCGCGAAGGCCGCCGCCCGCAGTTCGGCGAACAGGCGGGCGAAATCCGGTTTTTGATAGTGGGCGTTCAACCCGCTGGGGTTCGGCAACACCCAGACGGCCGCCCCGCCGACGGTTCGCTCCTGCCGACCGATCGTCGCCCGCGGCTCGGCGAAGGCGGCCCGGTAGGCCGTCACGCCGAGGAACGCGACCGTCTCCACGTGATTTTCCTGAACCTTCACGGCGAGTTCCTCCGCCCCCTCCTCCAGTTCTTCGCGGCTCAATTCGTCCGCCCGGCGGGTGCCGCGGGGGGCGAGGTTCGTGATCCCGCAACCGTGGTTTAATAACTCCTCATTCTCGGAGGGATGAAACAGGCGGGGGGTGAAGCCGCCGTCGTGCAGGGCGGGCCAGAAGCGGTTGCCGGGGCGGGCGAAGTGACAGCCCGTCACGACGCTATAGAGCGACGGGTTAATGCCGCAGAACAGCAGCCGCACGCCGGGGGCCAGCACGTCCGGCAGCGTGCCGCCCTCCGCCGCGGCGAGCTGCGCCTTCGTCACCCGAAACTTCGGCGCCCGAAACTGCGTCATCCGGCGCCCGGTTCCTTGGCGCCCGGTTCCTTCACGGCCGGCCCGGCGGGGGCCGGTTCGCTCAGAATGCGTTTGAACCGCTCCGCGACCGCCGCGGGGCCGTGGACCGCCCGCACGCCGACGTGCCCGGCGGCGCCGAGCGCCCGACGGCGATCCGGGTCGTCGTGCAGTTCCTCGATCGCGGCGGCGAGGGCGTGGACGTCGCCCGGCTCGACCAGCACGCCGCCGGGCACGCCCGCCAACAACTCCGGGAACGCCCCGTGGGCCGGTTGCACGCAGGGCACGCCGCAGGCCCAGCCCTCCAGCACCGGCAGGCCCTTGGGTTCCCGATAGTCCGTCGGCACGCTGAGCAGATCGAACCGCCGCAGAATCGCCGTCTTCTCCGCCAGCGTGGCCGGGGCCCCGGCGTATTCGAACCCGGCCCCCCAGGACTTCGTCCGCTTGCGCAGGCCGCGGAAATACCGTTTGTCCCGCGGGCCGAGGTAGCCGCCCGCCAGCAGTTTCCAATTCACCTCCGGCCGGCGCTCGCGGAGCAGGGCGACGGCGTCGACCAGGTTGTGCAGCCCCTTCTCGGGGCAGATGCGGGCGAAATACCCCACGGTGAACGCGTCCCCCGGGGGCCGTTCGTCGTCGGCGGGGGGCGCTTCGGGATAGCCGTCCGGCGCCAAGAGCAGCGGCAGGGTGCGGAAGCGGTCGCGGGGCAGGGCGAGCGTCTCCGCCATGTGGTCGGCGTAGTACTCGCTGTGCGTGAGGAACCCGGTGAAGCCGTAGCGGTCGTCCCCGGCCCGGTCGGAGATCATCGCCAGCGCCGCGGACTGGTGCGGCTCCTTCAGGGCGTCGAGGAAGATGTCGTCCCCCTGCAGCGTGCACCAGACGGGGCCGTCGAAGCTCTTCCGCAACTCCCGCACCGGACCGACCAGCAGGGCGTTGCTGAACGCCACCGCGTCCGGCTTGAGGCGGTTGACGATCCAGTCCACCAGTTCCTCGATCCCGCGGCGCTGGGGGCCCTCCTCGCCCCGCAATAAATCGACGGTCAACGGGCCGAGGTTCGCCGCGTCGTTGGAGACGCCCAGTTTGGAACTGAGCTTCAACGCCCAGCGGCTGTCGAGCACGCGGACCAGCCACCGCGGCAGCCGGCCCCACAGCTTTGATTGGTGCTCCAGATACAGATTGATCCCTCCCAGAAACACCCGCCCGCGGCCGGGGCCCAGCAGCGATTCGTCCGCCGTGTCGAGGGTGAGGGGGGTGTAGGTGGGGATCAGCGAGATCTCCTCGCCGGCGGCGGTCAGGGCGCGGGCGAGGGCGTTGTCCTGCAGGCAACTGCCGCAAAACATCCCGGCCCCGCCGGCGGTGACGATGGCGACGTGCATCAGACGGGAGGGGACAATGGGAATCGGGGGGCGGGGCGATCATAGTCGGCCGGCCCGCCCCGACCGGAAGTTTCGCCGATGTCGCTGTTCGTTCTGCTCGCCGCCGCCCTCGCCCCCGCCGAACCGGCCGTGCAACAATCGGCCGCGGGGCCGACCGCAAAGCGGCCGAACGTGGTGGTGATCCTCGCCGACGACCTGGGCTGGGGCGACCTCGGGGCGAACAATCCCGACTCGAAGATCCCCACGCCGCACCTCGACCGCCTGGCCGCCCGGGGCCTGCGGCTGACGGACGCCCACAGCCCCGCGGCGTGGTGCACGCCGACGCGCTACTCCCTCCTCACCGGCCGCTACTCCCGCCGCGGCCGCCCGTGGGACTGGAACCAGCGCCCGCAAATCTCCGAGGGCACGCCCACGCTGGGCAGCGTCTTCGCCGACGCCGGCTACCGCACGGCGATGGTCGGCAAGTGGCACCTCGGCTTCACCGGCCCGGAGGGGGAGCCGCTGAGCGAAGACCGCACCGAGGAGCACCGCGGCGGGCCGGTGGATCGCGGGTTCGCCTCCTGGTTCGGCATCCCGGCGAGCCTCGATATTCCGCCCTATTATTTCCTCCGCGACCGCACGCCGGCCGGCCCGCCGACGGACCGCATCGGGGCCGGCTCCTCGCCAGGGTGGAGCCCGATCCAGGGCGACTTCTGGCGGGAAGGGCTCGTCGCCCCCGGCTTCGCCCATCAGAACGTGTTGCCGACGTTCCAGAAGGAGGCGATCGCGGGGGCGCTGACCCTCGCCGCGGACAACCGGCCGTTTCTGCTGTACGTCACGCTCGCCTCGCCGCACACCCCCTGGGCCGTGACCGGCGACCCGGCGGAGTACGAGGGCGGGGCGGGGTTGTACGGGCAGTTCGTCGCCGAGACCGACGCCGCCGTCGGCGTTCTACTGGCGGCCTTGGAGGACGCCGGGGCGGCGGAGAATACGCTGGTCGTCTTCACCAGCGACAACGGCCCCGTTTGGTACGACGCAGACGAAGAGCAGTACGGCCACGCCTCCGCCGGGCCGTACCGGGGGATGAAGGGAGACGCCTGGGAGGGCGGGCACCGCGTGCCGTTCGTCGTCGCCGGGCCGGGGGTGCGGGCGGGGACCAGCGACGCCCTCACGCTGCACACCGATCTGCTGCCGACGCTCGCCGCCGCCTGCGACGTGCCGGCGCCCGCCGACGCCGCCCCGGACGCGGTGAACCAGTGGCCGGTCTGGAGCGGGGCGACCGCGACGGCCCCCCGCACCGAGGCGCTGCTGGAATCGACCGGGGAGCGGGACTTCGTCCGGCTGGACGACGCGGAGGGCCGTTGGAAGCTGATCCCCTGGCGGGGCAGCGGCGGCTTCAGCAAACCGCGGATCGTCCGCCCGCGGCCGGGGGAGCCGGCCGGGCAGTTATACAATCTTGCCACGGACCCCGGCGAGCGGGATAATCAGTACGACGCTCGCCCGGAGAAGGTCGCCGAGCTGACCGCCGCCCTCGAGCGGCTGCAAGCGACGAGCGCGCCGGCCGGGGCGAATTAACGTCGCGCCGTTCAGGGAGGAGCGGCGAGAATCCGCCGCGCGCGGCGGGATTCCGGGCCCGATCTTACCGCCCGCGCCCGGCCGTGCGGCCGACGCCGGCTCGGGGAGCGGGGATCGTTCGGCCCCGGGGCCCTCCCGATTTGCCGACCGCCCCGCGGCGGGCAGAGTCCCGGCGGCCTGCCGGAGGAGCCGGCCGCGCCCCGTCCCCGCATTATCCCCGCCATGACCTGTCCCGGTTCGTCCGCCGTTCCGCCGAGCAGCCGCCCGACGCCCGCGGGGCGGCGCGGGTTCACCATTATCGAAGGGCTGATCGCCGTCACGCTGATCGCCCTGCTGGCCGTCACGGTTCTGCCGCAACTGCACCCGGACGCCGCGAAAGGCGTGGACGAACAGCTCCGCGAGCGGTTGTACGTGCTCCGCGGGCAGATTGAGCTGTACCGCGTCCAGCACGAGAACACGCTGCCGGGCGTCACCGGGCCGCTGTTGGAACAGCTCACCCGCCGCACCGACCGGGCGGGGAACGTGGGCGAGGGCGGCGACCACGTGTTCGGCCCGTACCTCGTCGGCGGCGCCTTTCCGGAGAACCCGGTCACCGGCCGCAGCGAGGTGTTGGTGGTCTCCGAAATGTCGAAGCAGGCCGACCCCGAGGACGCCGTGCACGGCTGGATCTACGACGTGACCACCGGCGAACTGCGGGCCGCCGGCGACGCGGAACGCTTCGCCTGGTGAGCGGTTGGTTCTGCTCCCCTCTCCCTTGAGGGAGAGGGGCCGGGGGGGAGGGTGGGCGAGCGGTTCGCCCGCTTTCGCTCTGTGCGGTAAGGAACCGAAAGGTGAGCGAAGCGGACGGTGAACGGTCGGCGGGAATCACCGCCCCCTCGCCCCCGACCCCTCTCCCCCAAAAGGGGGCCAGGGGAGTCCGATGATCGAACCGCGTTGGTCCGTTGCCGGCCGACCCGCCGGCCGTAGGGTGAACGGCGTTCCCGTCGCGTTTCCGCAGGCCGTCCGCCGTTGGCCGTTCCCCTCCAGCTCCCCACGCTTCAGCACTGGACCTGCCGGTCCTGCGCGGGGTGTTGCCGGGAGCACCAGATCGAGATCACCGAGGAGGAACGCGCCCGCCTCGCGGAGCAGGGGTGGACCGCGGCGAACGCCCCTGGCGGGGTGGAGCCGGTCGTGCCGCTGGGCGTGTCGTCCCGGTTCGTCTCCGCCAAGTGGCTGCCGGCGGCGTTCAAGCGGCGGGCCCGGTTCCGGCTGAACCACGCCCCGGACGGGGCCTGCGCCTTCCTGCGGCCGGACGGGCTCTGTGCGGTGCACAAGGAGTTCGGCGAGCGGACGAAGCCGCTGGCCTGCCGGGTTTACCCGTACGCCTTTCACCCCTCCAAGAAGGGGGCGACGGTCAGTCTGCGGTTCAGCTGCCCGACCGTGACGGCCAACGGCGGGGCGGCGGTGACGGAGAACGCCGCGGAAATCCGCGCCCTCGCCCACGACGTGCTGCCGGTCGGCTACAAGGGGGGCGAGCCGCCAAAGCTGTCGCGGTCGCAGGCGGTCGGCTGGGCGGACTTCGAACGCGTCCGCGACGCCCTGACGGCCTGTTTCGAAGGGGCCGACGCCTTCGCCCCGGCCCTGCTGCGGGCGGTGTACTTGGCGGCGCTGGTGGACCGGGCGGACTTCGCCGAGATCGGCGGGCGGCGGCTGGGGGAGTTCCTCGAACTCGTCTCGAACGCCGCCGCGGATGAGTTGCCGGCCGATCTGCACGAGTACGCCCCGCCCACCCGGGCCGGGGAACTGGCCTTCCGCGGGGCGCTGGCGAAGTACGCCCACAAGGACACCGCCGCCGCAGCCGCCGGCGGGTTGCTCCCCCGGCTGCGGCGGGTGTGGGGGGCGACGAAGCTGGTCTCCGCTGCGGGGCTCACCCCGCCGGGGCTGTGGGCGGGGCCGGTTCCGGTCGCCCGGCTGGCGGAGGACGCCGGCCCGCTGCCGCCGGGGGCCGACGAGCTGCTCGCCCGCTTCGTCCGGGTGAAGCTGGACGGGCTGGCCTGCTGCGGCCCGGCGTTCGACGGCTGGCCGCTGACGGACGGCTTTTTCGCCCTCGCCCTGACCTTCCCGCTGACGCTCACGCTGGCCCGCTGGCGGGCCCTCGCCGACGGCCGCGACCGCATCACTTTGGAAGACGTGCGGGAGGGGCTGCGACTGGTGGACCACCACCATGGCTACGACCCCGGCACGACCGGCCCGAACCACCGACGGACCGTCCGCCAACTGCAGGGCGCCGGCGACCTCGCGAAGCTGATCGCCCGGTCTGGCCGGGCGCCGGGCTGACTGCGTTTCCACGAACCCGACGCGTCAGCGAGGGATCGCCGGTCGGGGCGCCGACCGCTCCGTTTCCCTCGCTGACGCGTCGGGTTGGTGGCGTCGAACCCCGGGAATCCACGGGGCGACGGGGGGCGGTTCGCCTGCGAAGGGCGTGCCGGACCGCCGTTGACGGTCCCGGCGGGGTGATTTACCGTTGGAATCCCTTCCCTCGCGTCCCGTCGCGCGCCGCCGGGCCGCTGCCCGGCTCGTGTCGCCCCGAGCCGCGATTCCCATGACGGGAGCCTCCGCCGTGTCCACCGCGACCCCGGCCGCCTTCTTGGCGACCGCCGACCCCGGATCCGCCGACCTCGGCTCCGCCGAGCGGCCCGGGGCCGCCCGCCGCCGGTCGTGGGGGGGCACGCTCGTCGCCCTGCTGGTGGGCTTCGTGCTGGGGGCGTTGACGGTCGCGGGGCTGGCGGTGTGGTACCTCGCCGACGGCACGCCGGACTTCTACGCCGAGGCCCTGGAGGCCACGCCCCCCGCCGTGCAGCGGGAACAGGCCGAGGCCTTCGAGGACCGCACCGTCGAACTGGCCCGGGACCTGGAGTACGGCGCCTCCTGGGAGCAGCGCTTCACCCAGGACGAGGTGAACGGCTGGCTTGCCGAGGGCCTGCCGGAACGCTTCGGCGAGCAGATTCCCAACGGCGTGTCCGACCCGCGGGTGGACTTCACCCGGCCCGGGTTGGTGCGGCTGGGCTTCCGTTTGACCAGTTCCAAGTTCGACGGGGTGGTCAGTCTGGCCCTGCGGCCGGAGATGCGGGGGCCGAACCGGGTGGCGCTGCACGTCGAGGGCCTGATGGCGGGGCTGTTCCCGCTGGACCCGGCTGCGTTCGCCCCGCAGGTGTCGAAGTTCCTGGAGAAGTACGACGTCCGCCACGAGTGGGACCTCGCCCCCGGCCCCGAGGGGGACGCCGGCGAATACGTCCCGCCGACGCTGATCGTCACGCTCAACCCCCGCGACGCCAATCAGGCGGTGCTGGAAGAGGTGGAGATCGACGACGGCGCCGTCCGCGTCGCCGGCACCCGCGCCCCCGCGGTGCGGCTGACCCGCCGCTGAGCCGAGGCCGGGTTCAATACCGGGGGATCGTCTCGCCGCCGGCGCGGGTGCTCAGGGCGCCCCACACGCCGTAGGGGCTCTCGCCGCCGATCACGCCGGCGGCGTCCGGGTCGCCGGCGTCGATCGTTTCGCTGATGAACGTCACGCTGCCGTCGACCAGCGCGACCTGCGCCCCGCCGGGGTGAAAGGAACCGGCGGAGAGGATCCCCGGACTGCGGGGATCGTTCGTCCGCAGGCAACTCGGGCCGTTGGGCGGGAGGATCGCGTGGAAGCCGGTGTAGACCCCGCCGGCGTCGTTCCACCGACTGCCGCGGGGGTGCAGGGTGGCGTCCGACGGGTAGGTCTGCGGATCGCCCGCGTTATCGGCCGCCTCGACGCACGCCGACGGGTTGAGCGCCCCGCGTTCAGCGTCGAACTCCAGTGCCGGTTTCGTTCCGCCGGCGTTCCGCAGGGCGTTGCCCTGCCAGCTTCTCGCCCCGGAACCGCGGCCGATCTCGCCGAGCAGCAGCGTGATCGCGGTCCCGTCGGGGAAGTCGTCCAGACCGATCCATTCTCGAAATACGAACGCCCCCCGGGCCGCCGGGCGTTCGCCGTCCTCGTTCGGTTCCGCCCCGTAGCCGCCGGCGGCGTTGTCGCCGAGGTTCACGGCGTAGTTCGTATCCGCCATCACGTCCGCCGCCCCGCCGGCGTTGTGCTCCGGGCCGGCCGGGTCCGAGGGGCAGAGGAACACGGGGTTCTGCGTCTGCCACGGGCCGTAGTCGCGGTTTCCCGGCTCCGGCCCCATTGCCGGCCAGGGCGGGGTGCGGGGGGAGCCGTCGGCGTTCTCGGCCAGCGGCTGGCTGATCTGGTTCCAGTGGTCGGAGCAGTCCAGATACGGCAGCAGCGCTACGAAGGCCGGCAGGTTCCCGGCGTTGCCCTCCGTCCCCGTGGCGTCCGTCCCGCCGCCCTGCGTGGGGAAGGATTTGTAAGGCGAGTGATAATTGTGCATCGCCAGCCCGAGCTGCTTCAGGTTGTTCTGGCACTGGCTGCGGCGGGCGGCGCCCCGGGATTGCTCGACGGCCGGCATCAGCAGGGAGATCAGGATCAAAATGATCAGCGCCACGACGACCAGTTCGATCAGCGTGAAGCCGGCCCGGCTCGCCGGGCGGCGGGGGGGCGGGGCGTGCATGGCGGGCCTGCGGGGCGGGAGCGACGGATCAATCAACGTTGATTCTACCCGCTCCGCCGCGGCGGCGGGGCGTCCGCTCCCGGCGGAGCAGGCGACGGCCGGCGACGCCGCAAACTTGCTCTGAAAAGCGTCTGTGGGTCGAAACCCCCGCGAACCTCCCGGTCGAACGCGGGGGAGGCGCCCAATCGGTCGGCGGAGCCGTAAGCTGAGGGCGAATCCCCGCATTCCGCCCCCGGCACTGCCGTATGTCGTCCTCCCCGCTGAGTTGCACCGTTGCGGGGATCGGCACCGCGTTGCCCGCCGGCTGGATCGATCAGGCGGACACCGGCGTGCTCGCCGGCCGCACCGGCCCGCCGGCGGGGCTGGAGGGGGAGGCCGGCCGCCGCCGCATCGCCGCCCTGTATCGCAAAGTCGGTGTGAAGAAGCGGCACCTCGTGCTGGTCGACCCGGACAGCGAGGGCACGGAGCCGGAGCGCGTTCCGTTCTACCCGCCCGGCCCCGGCACGCACGCCGGGGCGCCCAGCACGGGCGATCGCATCATTGAATACGAGAAGCACGCCGGTCCGCTGGCGGTGCGGGCCGCCGCCGCGGCGCTGGCGGACGCCGGCGTGGATCCCGGCCGCGTCACGCAGTCGGTGACGGTCAGTTGCACCGGGTTCGCCGCCCCGGGGGTGGACTGCGCCCTGATCGAAGACCTCGGCCTGCCGCGGTCGGTGGGGCGGACGAACGTGGGGTTCATGGGCTGTCACGCCGCGCTGAACGGTCTGCGGGTCGCCGGGGCGCTGTGCGCCGCCGACCCCTCCGCCGCGGTGCTGCTGACCGCGGTGGAACTGTGCAGCCTGCACCACCAATACACGCCGGACCCGGTCAGCGACTCCGGCCAGGTGATCGCCAACGCCCTGTTCGCCGACGGCGCCGCGGCCGTGCTCTGCACCGGCGCCGACTTCCGGCCGGACCCCCCGACGGCGGACGTCTCGGTCGAACCGGACGGGGCGCGGGCGCCGTACCGGTTGCTCGGCAGCGGGTCGGTCGTGCTGGCGGACACCGCCGACGCGATGACCTGGCGGGTCGGCGACGCCGGCTTTTTGATGACGTTGGAACTCGCCGTACCCGTGGCGATCCGGGCCCACCTCGCCGGCTGGATGGACGAGTGGCTCGGCACGTTCGGCCTGACCCGGGAGGAGGTGGGCACCTGGGCGGTGCACCCCGGCGGGCCGGCGATCCTCGACGCCGCCGCCGAGGCGCTGGGGCTGGGCCAGCACGACCTGGACCCCTCCCGGGCCCTGCTGGCCGAGGTGGGGAACCTGTCGAGCCCCACGATCCTGTTCCTGCTGGACCGCCTGCGGTCCGCCCGCGGATTGGGCGGGGCGAAGGCCTCCGACGGCCCGGTCGTCGCCGTGGGCTTCGGCCCGGGCCTGACGGTCGAGGCGGCCCTGTTCGGCTGAGCCCCGGCGGACGAAGCGGGGTTCCGCGGAACCTTGTCGGCGGGGAGGCTGGGGCGGGGCCGATCCCGTTCCCGCAAGACGGATTTCACCGGCCCCGCGGGCCGGGGGGACCGGTTCGGGGCGGAGGCGCCGGTTCGGGGCGGTTGCGGTCGCTTTCGGGGGGCGGCTCTGGGTTATGCTGGGACCGCCCGCTCGCCCCGCCGCTCGTTCTTTCCTCTGCCGACCGTTGGCTATGCACCCCTGGCACGACGTCTCCCCCGGCGAAAGCCTGCCGACCGCGTTTCAGACGATCGTGGAGATCCCGATGGGGTCCTCGGTCAAGTACGAACTCGACAAGGAGACCGGCCTGCTCCGGCTGGACCGGATGCTCTATTCGGCCGTCTATTATCCGGCGAACTACGGGTTCGTCCCGCAGACCCTCGCCGAGGACGACGACCCCCTCGACGTGCTGGTGCTCTGCAAGGAGGCGGTCGACCCGCTGACGATCGTGAACAGCCGGGTGATCGGCATCATGACGATGATCGACGCCGGGAAGAAGGACCACAAGGTCATCGCCGTGGCCACCGACGACCCGGAATATAACCCTTACACCGACGCCGCCGAGCTGCCCCCGCACCGGCTGAGCATGATCCGCCGGTTCTTCCAGGACTATAAACAACTGGAGGGCAAGGCGGTCGAGGTGGACGAAATCCAGTCCGTCGAGGTCGCCAAACCGATTATCGAGGACGCCCTGGAGCGTTATAACCGCCAGCGCCGGGCCGGTTTCCATTACCACCACTGACTGCCCGTCGGGGGCCGGATCGGTCGCCCGGCGCCAAACCGGTCTGCGTCGCGTCCCGGACGCTTAGAGCGTCCGGGACGCTCGGTGCGCCGGCCCGTCGACCTGATCCCGCTCGAGGCTCGCCGATGTCGTTCGCTCTCGCCCTGCTGGCCGCGGTCGGGGCCGGTCCCCTGGACAGCCCGCCGCCGGAGAACCCGCCGCCGGAGCGGCCGACGAACGTCCTGCTGATCATGGCGGACGACCTCGGGGCGGAGTGGCTCTCCTGCTACAACCCGGCGGCCCCGCCGACGCCGCACCTCGACGCGCTGGCGGCGTCCGGCACGCGGTTCGCGCGGTGCTTCAGCCAGCCGCTCTGCACGCCCAGCCGGGTCGTGCTGATGACGGGGAAGTATAATTACCGGAACTACGTTGAGTTCGGTTTTCTCCCGCCGGAGGAACGCACGATTGGCGACCTGTTTCAAGACGCCGGCTATCGCACCGGCGTGTTCGGCAAGTGGCAGCTTTCCGGCGACGGCCCGGACCGGCCGGACAAGATCGACCCGGCCGACTGGGGGTTCGACGAACACCTCCTCTGGCAGCTCTCCAAACGTCCCGGCCACGGCAACAAGGGGCCGCGATATTGGGCGCCCAAGCTGGAGGCCGGCGGCGCGATCCTGCCTTCGGACAAGGACGACTACGGCCCGGATCGATTCGTGGACGCCTTATTGGACTTCGTGAAACGGGACGACGCCCGGCCGTTTCTGGCGTACTACCCGATGGTCCTCACCCACGACCCGTTCCTCCAAACGCCGGAGACCGGCCCGCCGGCGGGGAAGGCGCAGGCCGATAAGGAGCATTTCCCGGAGATGGTGCGCTATACCGACCGACTGATCGGCCGCCTCGTCGCCGGGCTGGAGGCGGCCGGGCTGCGGGAGAACACGGCGATCCTGTTCTGCGGCGACAACGGCACGCACCAATCCGTCGTCTGCCCGACGCCCCACGGGCCGTATCGCGGCGGGAAGGGGCTGTTGAACGACCGCGGGACGTGGGTGCCGCTGATCGTCTCGCTGCCGGGCCGTGTGCCGGCCGGGGCGACGGACGAGCGGCCGGTCGACTTCACGGATCTGCTGCCGACCGTCTGCACGCTGGCCGGCGTGCCGGCGCCGGCGGACGGGGACGGCGTCAGCCCGTTCGCCGGAGACGGCGGCCCGACCGAAGCCCGGCGGACGGCGGCGTTCGTCTGGTACGACCCGCGGCACAACGCCCGCATCAACCGGCAGGCCGGGGCCTTCGCTCGGGACGAACGCTACCGGCTGCACGCCGACGGCCGGTTCTTCGACGCCGGCGATCCGCTCGACCCGGCGGAGGAGGAACTGACCGAACCGCTGACGGAGGCGCAGGAGCGGGCCCGGTCGGCACTTTCGAGCGAACTCGACCGCCATGCGAAGCAGGGCGGCGGCCCGCCCGGCTCGGCGGCGGCGCCGGAGTAATTCCGCGCCGACGGCCGGTTCAGTCGGCGATCTCGGCGCCGTCGTCGGCGATCGTCTCGGTGCGGTCGCCGGGAGCCGGGGCGGGCGGCGGCTCGCCGGCGGCGTCGGCCTCAACGGCCCGCATGTAGGCGGCGAGGAAGGGCAGCAGGTCGGCTTCGTTCTCGCTGCGGGCGAACAGCAGCCAGCCGTCGACGGCCGCCAGCAGGCCGTGGGACTCCGGCACGCCGGCGTTCTCGGCGCCCTCGGTTTGCGGAGTCATGTCGAACCGCAACGTCTTCGCCCCGGGGACGAGTGCCGGCTCGCTGAACCGCACGTCGCCGAAGCGGGCCGGATCGCTGAGGCGTTCCCGCACGCTTTGCAGCACGGCGGCGTCGTCCTCCTGCCCCGGGTACACGTACAGGTCCGCCGCGGTCGCGGTCCCGGCCCGGGTGTAGCGGCCGTGGAAGCCCTCGCGGTTCAGGCCGAAGGCGGGGTTGTTCGCGTTCTCGTCGCTGGTCTCCAGGTCCCAGCCGCCGAACGCCTGGGGCACGAGGACGGCCGACCCGGCGTCGGCGGAGGGGGCGCGCCAGCCGGCGTTCAGCGACGCTTCCGTCACGGGCTCCAACTGGTCGGCGTCGGTGAGCCCGACGTCGAACCGCGGGTCGTCCTGACGGAACAGCAGAACGGCGATCACGATCACGAGGGCCACCGCCCCGGCCGCCAGCAGCGCCAGGAGGGTCCCGCCGAGGGCGGACTTGGTTGTCGGGGAAGCGTCGTCGGACATCGGAACCGGGGGCGAGGGCCGGAAAATCACGGGGGACGACGAACCGTAGCCGTCGGGCCGGGCGGTCGAATCGGGGCGGTCCCGACTCCTCGCCCGGGGCGGTCGCGGCGGCGGAATCGGCGTAATCCGCAAAGTCGCCTGCCGAATGGGGGCGCGAACGACCGAAGAGGAGGGCGGGGCGTCGCGCTTCGACCCGCCCCCGCCCCCCGGAGAACCGCCGTGCCGCGCCCCCCCCGCCCCCGCCGCTCCGCCGCCGCGTGGCACGCCCCCGCCGTGCGGCGGGCCGCCGCGTTGCTGCTCGCCGCCGGGGCGACCGCGGCGTCGGCGTCCGCGGACGGGGACGCCCCGACCGCGGGGACGCCGACCGCGGGGGCACCGGGCTCCGAGGTGCGGCGGCTCTCCGACGCCACCGTCGCACCGCCCCCCCCGCAGGTGACGCCCCCGCCGAACTGGGTCGATCCCTTCGCCGCCGAACCGTCCGAGCCCGAGCCCGAGCGGGAACAGACGCCGGTGCCGAAACCGGCGCCGACGCCCGAGCCCGAGCCGGAACCAACGCCGGAACCGGAGCCGGAACCGGCCCCGGTGCCGGACGGTCCGCTGTTCGGCCCGCTGCCCGAGGAACTGGAGCCGATCGCCCCCTTCAGCCCGCCGGCGTCCGCGGCCGAGCCGGAACCGCAGCCGGAACCGAAACCGCAGCCGGAGCGGGCTGTAGAACGCGCTCCCGGTGCGCCG